>JARIBR010000129.1 GCA_029258695.1 Quadrisphaera sp. | reverse complement strand
CGCCCCGCCCAGCGCGGCCCACCGCGCCCACCGCGCCCCGTGAGCGGCGACGGAGTACAGCGCCACCAGCAGCGCGACGTCGGCGAGCACCGGCTCGGAGGTCCCGGCACCCGTCGCGGCCCAGACCCACCAGCGCGCGGACCACGCGGCGAAGACCAGGGCCACCGTCGTGAACGGTGCGCGGCGGCGCAGCACCAGGGGAAGGACCTCGGCCACGCCCAGCAGGGCGAGCAGCACGCCGTCCCCAGCAGCGCGGAAGAAGACCACCGCGGCCAGCGGCACCACCCAGGAGGCGTCGAGCAGCTCGGGGTGCATCGCGCTCACACCCGTGCTGCGCGGTGCCGGAAGCGTCTCGGCGGTCGGTGCCGTGGTGGTCATGGCGTCTCCCCTCGTCGGCGATCGCTCGTTCCACCATCAGAGCCGACCCGGCGAGGCCGGCGCGTCCGCCCAGGGGTGTGATCCTCCCAGGCCCGGGTCCTCCCACGGGCTGACCCGGAGCCCAGGGCTGGCCGTCGTCGGCCGCCTCGCCGCTCAGCGGTGGCGCACCCAGATCCCCGGCTCGACGAGAGTTCCCCGGTTCGCTGGATGATCCAGGTGGAGCGGGGCGAGCGCTCGGTCCACGACGTACTCACCGCTCGCCGGCAGCGCCAGGCCGCTCCACCGCTCCCAGGCTGCCACCGACCCGACGAACGTCTGCGACGCCGGGCTCGTCGCGACCACGCGCGCGCCCATCCGGGTGTGGGTGCGCAGCCACGGGTCCAGCGGCTGGCCGTCGGGGCGCAGGAACGTCGCGTAGTCCTCGATCGGCGTGAGGGGGTAGCGGTGCTTCAGCGTCGGCCGCAGCGGAGCGACCACCCGGTGCAGCCCTGACTCCGCGGCGAGGCCTGACAGCCCGGTGAGCACCGTCGCGGCAAGGCCGCGACGGGCGGCGTGCGGGTGGACCTGCGCGGCGCACAGCACCAGGGTGTCCGCCGCGTCGCCGTCGTCGTGCCCGGCGAGCGCCGCGACGAGGGCGTCGCCGTAGCCGCCCGGCAGGTGCTCGGCGTCCCCGTCCCAGGCGATCGGCACGCCCCACGCCGCGGCCAGCAGGTGCTCGTCCTCGCGCGCCGCACTCTCGTCGACGAGGACGACCTGCAGGTCGGCGAAGACCCCGCGCACCCGCGGCAGGTGCGTCGCGGCGAGCGGGTCGGCGTCGATGAACGCCGGCCACCCGCCCGCGAACAGCGCCTCCCACGCGGCGGCAGGGCGCTCCTGGTCCCCGACGCGCTCCAGCACCAGGCCCTCGCCAGCCGTCTCGTCGATCACCGGGGCCACTCTCCTCCACCGCTGCGGGAGCCACCGTCCCTGCGCGGCGCAGGTCCGTCAGGGACGCCGCGGTGAGGGTCGGCGGTCGCTCACGGGAGCAGGACCACCTTTCCGCCCGCGTGCTCGCTCGCCAGGAGCTCGGTGGCCGCGGCAGCCTCGGTGAGGGGGAAGGTCTTCGCCACGACGACCTCGAGCTTCCCGTCCGCGCCGAGCCCGGTCAGGCGCAGCCGAGCGGCGTCACGGATCTCCTCGCCGGGGTCCGCACCGGGGCCGCCGCCGAGGGCGGTGATGCCGTCGCCGGTGCGGTGGAACGCGGCGATGGTGACGACCAGGCGGGGGACCGGCACGACCGCGAGTGAGACGTCGACGGCCTCGTCGGTGCCCACGCAGTCGAACGCCGCGTCGATGCCGTCCGGGGCCGCGTCGTGCACCCGCTCCAGCAGACCGTCGCCGTAGGCGACGGGCACGATGCCGTACCCGCGGAGGCTCTCGTGGTGGCGCTCGCTCGCGGTGCCGATGACGGTGGCTCCGTCGGCGATGGCGATCTGCGCCGCGGTCAGGCCCACGCCCCCGGAGACGCCGTGGATCAGCACGGTGGTGCCGCCGACGACGCCGGCGGCGGTCAGGCCGTGCACGGCGGTGGTACCGGTGAGCATGAGGCCGGCAGCGGCCTCGAAGGAGAGGTTCGACGGCTTGGGCGTGATGGCGGACGCGGGGACGGTCACGGCGTCGGCGTACCCACCGGTGATGCGGAAGGCGATCACCTCGTCGCCGACGTCGACGGCCCCCGCCCGACCGCGGGCGTTCTCACCGACGGCGGTCACCACCCCGGAGGCCTCCATGCCCACGGGCATCGGGAGCTTCGACTCGTCCCGCCCCCTCGTCCCGCTGAAGAGCTTGTGGTCGATGGGGTTCATCCCGGCGGCGCGGACCTCGACGGTCACCTCGCCCGGGCCGGGAGCGGGGACGTCCTCGTGGACGGCGGTGAGGACCTCGGGCCCTCCGAAGGCGGTGGCGACGATCTGGGTAGGCATGTCGTGCTCAGCGCACGTGGGGCTCGTGTGCTTCCCGGCGCCGGAGCGCAGGGCCCTGCAGATAGCCGCGGGGCCGTGCAAGTATCCCCGGGGTCCTACAGGTAGCTGCCGGCGAGCGGGGCGGGGCGCCAGCGGCCGTGGGCGACGACGCTCAGGAGGCTCGCCGTGCTCAGCTCCCGGCCGCTCTCCAGGACCGCCCGGCGCACCACCTCGCGCAGGTCGGCGCCGGTGACCCCCGCGGGCAGGGCGTCGGCGACGGCGAGGGTGTCGACCTCGGCGGAGAGCTCGCGCAGGTACCGGCCGAGGATCTGCGCCCGCGCCGCCCGGTCAGGGGCCTCGAGGTGGAGGACGGCGTCGAAGCGCGCCGAGCGGGTGGCGGCGGCGTCCAGGGCGGCGGGGTCGTTCGTCGAGGCGATGGTGAGCACGTCGGTGTAGGGCTCGGTGCCGTCGAGGACGGCGAGGAAGTCGGCCAGCGCGGTGCCGCGCGCCCCGGCCTTGCGGTCTCCGAGGTAGAGGTCGACGTCCTCGAGCACCACGACGCAGGG
>JARIBR010000122.1 GCA_029258695.1 Quadrisphaera sp. | reverse complement strand
CCCGGCTCGGCCACCGTCGTCGCGACGACCGGGACGCCGGCCGCGCCCAGCTCGAGGAGGTACCGCTTGTCGATGCTCCACCGCACCATCGCCGGGGAGTTGTGCAGGTCCGAGACCGCGGAGACGGCGTCGACCCAGGCCAGGAACCGTTCGAGGTGGTCGACGTAGTCCCAGGGCGATCGCAGCACCACGCGGTCGTAGCGCGCCCAGCGCGCGCCGGCGTCGTCCCAGGCGACGACGTCGACGTCCACGCCGGCCGCCGCCAGCGCCGCGAGCGCCATCTCCTCGTCGTCGTCGTGCCCCCGCGCGGCGCTCGCGGTCACCCAGGCCAGCGTCTCGATCACGGCGGGAGCCTGCCACGACGCCTCGTCGCCTGCGGCCCTGACCTGCGCCGCCGAGAGCTGTGACTCTGTGGATCAGGGATGGCGTACCGGCGCGTAGGCGGCCAGGAAGGCGCGCACGCCCTCGTCGGCGTAGGGGTGCAGCGTCCGGGGGTCCGGCGGGGCGTCGGGGGTGGGCCGGCTCATGGCCTCGTTGAGCGGGGTGGAGAGCACGAGCCAGTTGAAGTGCTGGGCGGCCACGACCGGGTCGGAGACGTCCAGCAGGCCGCGCTCGTCGAGCGCGGCGAACCAGCCGGCGAAGAGCTCGTAGGCGCGCTCGGGGCCCTGGCGGTGCCAGGTGGCGGCCAGGTCGGGGAAGCGCTCGGCCTCGCCGATGACCAGGCGCCGCAGGCGGACCAGGTGGGGTGCCATGACGGCGACCAGGTAGCCGCGCGCGAAGGCGCGGAGGTCCGCGGGCAGGTCCTCGCTGACGGGGACGGCGGAGGCCAGCGCTGCGACGCGCTCGTCGGCCCCGCCCATGTCGCCGGTGAGCAGCTCGACGAACAGCGCCTCCTTGTCGCCGAAGTGGCGGTACAGCGTGGCCTTGGACACCTTGGCGGTCGCGGCGAGGTCGTCGGTGCTGGTGCCGGCGTACCCGCGGGTGAGGAACAGCTGACGCGCGGCGTCGAGGACGGCGCGGCGGGTGCGCGCGGTGCGGGCCGATTCCACGGTCGCCACAGTACTGGACAGTTCAGTACTCGTCGATCTAGGGTACCGATCAGTACCCGACCGGCGACGCCCAGGGAGACATCGTGACCACCGAGACGACCACCACCCCCAGAGGCGCGGGCTCCTGCGCCCCGCTCGCCGAGCGCCTGCGGGAGGCCCTCGATGCCTGAGCCGCAGGGCCTCGATGCCCGCTTCACGGCCACCATCCGCAAGGACGGCGCGTTCGCCACCTTCCTCGAGCTCACCGGGTCCGAGACCGTGCTGGGCACCCGGCGTGCGGTCAAGGTCTCCGGCACGCTCGACGGCCAGCCGTTCGCCGCGACGCTCATGCCGTCGGGCGCCGGTCCGCACTGGCTGCCGCTGCGCCGGGCGCTGTGCACCGCCATCGGCAAGGACCGGGCGGGGCAGAGCGTGGAGGTCCACCTCCAGGAGCGCAGCACGTGACGCGCCGGCGCCCGCAGCGACGATCACGTGACCGGTCGAGCGCCGCCACGGTGTGGCCCCTCGTCCACGCCGAGCGCCGCGCGCTGATCGCTGATCTCGAGGGCGTCGACGCAGCGGCGTGGACGGCGCCCTCGGCCTGCGCGGGCTGGAGCGTCCGGGACGTGGTCGCGCACCTGGTCGACAACGCGCGGACCACCCGTCGGGGCTTCGTCGTCGAAATGGTCCGCGCGCGCCTCGACCTCGACCGCGCCAACGCGTCGGGAGTGCTGCGGGAAGGTGGACGGACGCCGCAGCAGATGCTGGCTCGCCTGCGCGAGGTCGCCGCGCGCACCTCCACCCCGCCGGTGGCGCTCGGCAGCCGCCTGGCCGAGGAGGTCGTCCACGGCGAGGACGTCCGACGGCCGTTGGGCATCACGCGCCGCTACCCGGTAGAGGCGGTCACCCGCGCCCTCGAGGTGCAGGCGGCCACCCCGGGCTCCTTCGGCGGGGCGAAGGAGATGCTCACCCGCGTGCGCCTCGTGGCGGACGACGCGCCGGCGGCTCTCGGCGCGGGGCCGGTCGTCACCGGTCCGCTGCTGGCGCTGCTGCTTCTCGCGAGCGGACGGCACGGCGTCGTGGACCAGCTCGCGGGGCCAGGTCTGGCCGTCCTGGTCGCGAGCCGCCGAGACGACTGAGGCGCCGGCCGTGCACACGGCCGGCGTGGCTGATGCGCCCGCCGACCTCGGTCGGCGCAGCGGCGCTGGTCGTGAGGGGCAGCCACCGAAGAGCTAGTCCACACACTGTGAGCAACTACATCGTTGCTGGTCAGCGCACTCTGTCGGTGTGCTGGCGATGTCCGAGCCCGCCGATAGCGTCCAGCACATGATCACGGCAGGGGCCGCCGCGCCAGGGGCACCCGTGGGCGCCGACGCTGCGGCGGCTCGCGCTGACACGGTTGCCCGCGCTGCGGTGGCGGCTCGCGCGGTCGAGCGTGCGGCGGGTGCGGCATTGCCGGACGAGGCCGTCGCCGCGCACGCGGCGGCGGTCGAGAACCTCGTCCGCGCGCAGTGGTGGAGGTGTGGGCAGGAGAGCCTCGCCTCCGCCGTGGTCGCCGTCGAGCGCCAGGCCGCCGTCTTGGACGCTGCCCGGCTCCGTCTGCTCGCTGAGATCGAGGCTCGCGGGCTGGCCAGGCAGGTGGGCGCCACGTGCACCGGGGCCTGGTTCGCGCACGCCACCAGCAGCCGGCGCTCCCTCGCGGGCGCGCGCGTGGGGCTGGCGGTGGCCGTCAACGGCCCCCTGGCCGCCACGGGCGACGCCCTGACGCACGGGATGCTCAGCCTGGATCACGCCGGGGTGATCCACCGGGCGATGAGCCAGCTGCCCGGTGGTCTCGACGAGACCACCCGGGCGCGCTGCGAGGTGTTCCTGGTGGAGAAGTCGGCGGTGTTCGACCCGGGCGAGGTCCCCGTGATGGGTACGCGGATGCGCCGGGCGCTGAGCGACGACGAGGGACGGGCCGCGGATCGGGAGGAGGGTCGGCTGCTCGCTCGCGAGGCGCTGACGATGACCCTCGAGGAGGACGGGGGGTGGCGGTTGAACGGGGTGCTCGGGCCGGAGTCGGGAGCGAGGCTGAACGCCGCCCTGGACC
>JARIBR010000119.1 GCA_029258695.1 Quadrisphaera sp. | reverse complement strand
TAGTTGAAGATCGAGGAGTACTTCTGCCGGCCGGCGTGGAGCATGTCGAGCATCTCCGCGCGGTCCACGCCCAGGGTCTCCGCGGCGCTGTAGAGGTACAGGCCGTGGCCCGCCTCGTCCTGGACCTTGGACAGGAGCACCTGCTTGCGGCGCAGGCTCGGGGCGCGGGTGATCCAGTTGCCCTCGGGCTGCATGCCGATGATCTCGGAGTGGGCGTGCTGGGCGATCTGGCGCACGAGGGTCTTGCGGTAACCCTCGGGCATCCAGTCGCGCGGCTCGACGCGCTCGTCGGCGGCGATCGTGGCGTCGAACCGCTCCTGGAGGGCCTCGTCGTCGAGAGCGGCGGGAGCGGGGGCGGCGGTGACGGTCACGGGTCCTCCTCGGTGGGGCGTCGCAGCCGGGGTCAGCACCGACCGAACGTTCGGTGAGCAGTCTGTCGCACGCCGTCCGCCCCGTCAAGACAGCGCGAGGCCAGGTCTCACC
This sequence comes from Quadrisphaera sp., assembly GCA_029258695.1. The sequence goes on along the minus strand of JARIBR010000119.1, from coordinate 2,928 downwards.
GGCGGCGCCACCCGTCCAGGGCCAGCGCGACCACCGCGTCACCGAGGGGGCCGGCGCCCTGGCCGCTGGACGGCCCCGGCGACCCCGGCTGCCCTGTCGACCCTGACTGCTCCGCCGCTCCGGCCGTCGGCACCGCCCGGCACTCGTCCTCCCGGTACCACTCGGCGATCGAGTTGATCATCCCGAAGACCAGACGGGTCACCAGCGCCGGCTCCAGGTCGGGGCGGAGCGAACCCTCGTCGACGGCGGACCGGGCCAGCTCGGTGACCGCGGCGTCGAAGGATCGCCGCTGCTCGAGGGCCCACCGCTCGGTGGCCGTGTTGCCGCGCACGCGCAGCAGGAGGGTGACGTGGGCCAGGTCGCCGACCAGCACGTCCACCTCCCGGCGCAGCACGTGCTCGAGGCGGTCCAGCGCCGGGCCCGTGGTGGCGCCCGGCTCGTCGAGCACGGCGAAGAGGGGCTGCAGCGCACGCTCGAGGGCGAGGCGCAGCAGCTGCTCCTTGCCGCTCACGTGGTGGTAGATCGAGGACTTGGTCAGGCCGGCAGCCTGCGCGAGGTCCTTCATCGAGGTGCCGTCGTACCCGCGCTCGGTGAAGACCTGGGCGGCCGTGGTCACCAGGGATGCGGCGTCGTGGCGCTGCGGTCGGCGCGGGCCGGTGTCGGTGGTCATCACCGGGCAGGGTCTCACCGATCAGCGTCGGCAGCCGGTCACGACCCCTCGCCGCCGCCATCGCGCACGACCACAGGGCCTTCTCCGTGTATGACGTGCTAGACATACTCATGGCCATGAAGCGCACCACCGTCTTCGCCGACGAGGACGACCTCGCGTCCCTCCGCCTCGCCGCCCGCCGCCTCGGCGTGGCCGAGGCGGTGCTCCTGCGAGAGGCCATCCACCGTGCCGCCCTGTCGGCACGCCGCTGGGACGAGCCGTTCTTCACCGCCCTCCCGCCCGACGCCGCCGAGGGACCCACCGTCCACCGTGACGTCATCGCCGCGGTCGAGGACGTGCGGTCCGACCAGGCGGCCGCGTACGAGAAGACCCGCCTCAGACCACGATGATCGTCGTGGTGGCCGACACGTCGGGACTCGTCGCCGCGCTGGACGCCACCCATCCGGACGGCGAGGGGGCCCGCGCGACGATCGATGGCGCCGGCACGCTCGTCATCTCGCCCGTGCTGCTCGCGGAGCTGGACCACGTGACCTCGAGGGTCCTGGGACGACGGGCCGCCGTGCACGCGATCGACGACGTGCGACGACGGGTGCGGCAGGGCCGCGCGGTGCTCCCGGTCGTCGACGCGGTGCTCCTCGACGACGCGCAGGCGCTGCGCGCGGGCTATGGGGACCTCGAGCTCGACCTGGTGGACGCGGTCAACGTCGTCGTCGCGGCCCGGTTCGACACCGACGCGATCCTCACCCTGGACCAGCGCGACTTCCGCGCCGTGCGCCCCCTGTCGCGCCACGACGCGTTCCGCCTGCTGCCGATGGACGCGTGAACCCCTCGCGGCGGCGCGGTGCCTCGTTCAGGTGGTCGGTGGTGCCCGAGCAGCTCGACGCCTCGGACAGGACCCGGCTCGTCCACGGCCAGGAAGTGCCCCGGATCCCCCGACCTCCTTGACAGCCGGCCTCCTCCACGGTGGACTGACCGTTCGGTCGAGGACGACCACCCCAGACGAGGAGGCCTGTTGGAGCAGAGTGCCGTGGTCGAGCGCGACCCCGACGAGAGCGCGCGCCGCGGCGAGGCCCGGCTGCGCGCCGGCGACGCCGTCCTCCCGGCGCTGGGCATCACCGTCGAGGGCGTGGCACCCGGCACGGCTACCGCCCGGCTGACCGTCACGCGCGCGATGCTCAACGGCCACGACACCACCCACGGCGGCTACGTCTTCCTCCTCGCCGACACCGCTTTCGCCTTCGCCTGCAACACCCGCTCGGTCGCGGTGGCCGCCTCCTGCGACGTGGACTTCCTGGAGCCCACCACCGCCGGCGACGAGCTGGTGGCCGTGGCGAGCGAGCGCGTGCTGCGCGGGCGCTCCGGGATCTACGACGTGACCGTGAGCCGGGGCGGGCGGACGGTGGCGGAGTTCCGCGGTCGCAGCCGCAGCATCGCGCCCCAGCCCGCAGACACCAGCACCAGCACCAGCACCAGCGACGAGACCAGCCACCAGGAGCCCGCATGACCGAGCTGCGCCCCGCCTACCTCGTCGACGGGGTGCGCACGCCGATCGGCCGCTACGGCGGCGCGCTGTCCGCCGTGCGCCCCGACGACCTCGCCGCCCACGTGCTGCGGACGCTCATGGCCCGCTCCCCGGGCCTGGACGCCGCGGCGATCGACGACGTCGTGATGGGCTGCGCCAACCAGGCCGGCGAGGACAACCGCGACGTCGCCCGCATGGCGCTGCTGCTCGCCGGCATCCCGCACACGGTGGGCGGCACGACGATCAACCGGCTGTGCGGCTCCGGCGCCGACGCCGTGGCCGTCGCCGCACGCCAGGTCGCCTGCGGCGAGGCCGACGTGATGGTCGCCGGCGGCGTGGAGTCGATGAGCCGGGCGCCGTTCGTCATGCCGAAGGCGACCCGCGCCTTCGCCAGGACGCCCGAGGTGCACGACACGACGCTCGGCTGGCGCTTCGTCAACCCGGCGATGCAGGCCGCCTGGGGCATCGACTCCATGGGCGAGACGGCCGAGAACGTCTCGGCGCTGGACGCCGTCTCCCGCGAGGACCAGGACGCCTTCGCGCTGCGCTCCCAGGAGCGGGTCTCGGCCTCCCGCGACGTCCTCGCGGAGGAGATCACCCCCGTCACCGTGCCCGGGCGCACGGGCGACACCGTCGTCGAGGCGGACGAGCACCCCCGCGCCACGAGCCTCGACGCGCTCGCCGCCCTCAAGCCGGCCTTCCGCGAGGGGGGCTCGGTGACCGCGGGCAACAGTGC
>JARIBR010000109.1 GCA_029258695.1 Quadrisphaera sp. | reverse complement strand
GTCAACGGCCTCGGCGTGCTCGGGTGGGGCGTCGGCGGCATCGAGGCCGAGGCGGCCATGCTCGGCCAGCCCGTCTCCATGCTCATCCCGCAGGTCGTCGGCTTCAGGCTCACCGGCTCCATCCCCGCCGGCACCACCGCCACCGACGTGGTCCTGACGATCACCGAGCAGCTGCGCGCCCACGGGGTGGTCGGCAAGTTCGTCGAGTTCTACGGCGAGGGCGTGGCCGCGGTCCCGCTGGCCAACCGCGCCACCATCGGCAACATGAGCCCGGAGTTCGGCTCGACGTGCGCGATCTTCCCCGTCGACGACGTGACGCTGGACTACCTGCGCCTGACCGGGCGCAGCGAGGAGCAGGTCGCGCTCGTCGAGGCCTACACCAAGGCCCAGGGGATGTGGCACGACCCGAGCGTGGAGCCCCGCTTCTCCGAGCTGCTCGAGCTGGACCTCTCCACGGTCGTCCCCTCCATCGCCGGGCCGAAGCGCCCCCAGGACCGCATCGAGCTCTCGGAGTCCAAGGGCGCCTTCCGGGCCGCCCTGGAGACCTACGCCCCCCAGGACATGCCGGCCCAGGGCGAGGCCGCCAACGCCGCGACCTCGTCGGTGGTCGACGCGGTGAGCAGCGACACGCTGGACGAGAACCTGGAGTCGACCTTCCCCGCGTCCGACCCCGTCAAGCAGGGCTTCGGGAGCCCGCCGCCGGCCGAGCCCGGCCACGCGGAGGACCGCCCCCACCACCGCGTGCCCGTGACGCTGTCCGACGGCACGAGCACCGAGCTCGACCACGGCGACGTCGTCATCGCGGCGATCACCTCGTGCACGAACACCTCCAACCCCTCGGTGATGATCGGCGCGGCGCTGCTCGCCCGCAACGCCGTCGACGCCGGGCTGAGCGTGCCGCCGTGGGTCAAGACGTCGCTGGCGCCGGGCAGCAAGGTCGTCACCAACTACTACGACAAGTCCGGGCTCACCCCGTACCTGGAGAAGCTGGGCTTCAACCTCGTCGGCTACGGCTGCACCACCTGCATCGGCAACTCCGGGCCCATCGCCCCGGAGCTCTCCAGCGCCGTCGCGGAGAACGACCTGTCGGTGGCCGCGGTGCTGTCCGGGAACCGCAACTTCGAGGGGCGCATCAACCCCGACGTGCAGATGAACTACCTCGCCTCCCCGCCGCTGGTCATCGCCTTCGCCCTCGCGGGGACCATGGACTGGGACCCCGAGACCGACCCGCTGGGCACCGGGACCGATGGCAAGCCCGTCTTCCTGCGCGACCTGTGGCCCTCTGACGACGAGATCGAGCAGACGATCGCCGGCGCCATCAGCCAGGACATGTTCACCCAGGACTATGCCGACGTCTTCGCCGGTGACGAGCGGTGGCGCTCGCTGCCCACGCCCGACGGCGACACGTTCGACTGGGCCCAGGACAGCACCTACGTGCGCAAGCCCCCGTACTTCGACGGGATGCCCGCCGAGCCGGAGCCGGTCACCGACATCACCGGCGCCCGGGTCCTGGCGATGCTGGGGGACTCGGTGACCACCGACCACATCAGCCCCGCCGGGTCCATCAAGGCCGACAGCCCCGCCGGGCGCTACCTGGCCGAGCACGGCGTGGAGCGGGCGGACTTCAACTCCTACGGGTCCCGACGCGGCAACCACGAGGTGATGATCCGCGGGACGTTCGCCAACATCCGGCTGCGCAACCAGCTCCTCGACGGGGTGGCCGGCGGCTTCACCCGGGACTTCACCGTCGACGGCGCCCCCCAGGAGACGATCTACGACGCCGCGCAGCACTACGCGCGGGCCGGCACGCCGCTGGTGGTCCTCGCCGGCAAGGAGTACGGCTCGGGCTCCTCGCGCGACTGGGCCGCCAAGGGCACCACGCTGCTCGGGGTGCGCGCGGTGATCGCCGAGAGCTTCGAGCGCATCCACCGCTCGAACCTCATCGGCATGGGCGTCGTCCCCCTGCAGTACCCCGAGGGCGAGGACGCGGCCTCGCTCGGGCTCGACGGCAGCGAGGTCTTCGACATCGCCGGCATCGAGAGGCTCAACGACGGCGAGACCCCGGCCACGGCCACCGTCACCGCGACGCGCGAGGGCGCCGAGCCGGTGGTCTTCGAGGCGCCGGTGCGCATCGACACCCCCGGGGAGGCGGACTACTACCGCCACGGCGGGATCCTCCAGTACGTGCTGCGCTCGCTGCTCGCGGCCTGAGGAGCGGCGTCAGCACGCTGGTCGCGGCGGCGCCCCCGACGAGCGTCCTGCTCGTCGTGGGCGCCGCCGTGCTGCTCGGTGCGTTCGTCCAGGGGCTGTCGGGGTTCGGCATGGCTGTGGTCGCCGCGCCGGTCACCGCCTTCGTCGACCCCACGCTGCTGCCCGCCACGCTGCTGGTGCTCGTGCTCGCCCTGCCGGCGCTCACCGCGATCCGTGAGTGGCGCCACATCGCGTGGCGCGAGGTGGCGGTCGCGATGCTCGGTCGCCTGCCCGGCACCGTGGTCGGTCTGGTGGCCGTCGCGATGCTGCCCCCGCGCGGTCTGGCCCTCGTGGTCGCGATCGCCGTGCTCCTGGCGGTCGCCGCCTCGCTGACGAGCTGGCGACCGGCGCGCACCACGCCGAGCCTGCTCGTCGGCGGCGGGCTGTCGGGGGCGCTGGCGACCGCGACGTCCATCGGCGGCCCCCCGGTGGCCCTGCTCTACCAGGGGTCCTCGGGGGCGACGGCGCGGGCCACCATGGGGGCGTTCTTCGCCCTCGGGGTGCCGATCTCCCTCGGGCTGCTCGCCGCGACGGGCCAGGTCAGCGCCCACCAGCTCTCCGCGGGGCTGATCCTGCTGCCCGCCGTGGCGCTGGGGTTCGCCGCGTCCTCCCCGGTGCGCCGGGTGGTGGACGCCGGCGGGCGCTTCCGGGTGCTCGTCCTGCTCGTCACCGGCCTGTCCGGGAGCGTCCTGCTGGTGCAGACGCTGGTGGGGTGACCGGCGCAGCGGTCGGACACACTGGGACCACCGACCACGCAGGGAGCGTCATGCCCACCACTCGCACCACCCGCGGACGATCCGCGGGGACCACGACCGCCGGCACCGCCCCGAGGCGGTCATGACCACGCGCGCGCCCTCGCGCCGCCGCGGCCGCAGCGCTGCCGGCGCCGACACCGTCCGCGCCACCGTGGTGGTGATCAGCGCGCTCGTCGCCGTGATCGGGGGCTTCCTCGGGTCCGGGGCCGTGGTGGGCACGCCGATCGACGAGGCGGCCGGCGGAGCGCTGTCGGCGTCCGCGACGCTCGTGGCGCCGGGCGGGCCGGCGTTCAGCATCTGGTCGGTCATCTACGCCGGCCTCCTCGCGCTCGCGGTGTACCAGCTGCTCCCCGGCCAGCGCTCCGACCCCCGCCAGCGGCGCACCGGCTGGTGGGTCGCGGCGTCCCTGCTGCTCAACGCCGCGTGGATCCTCGTCGTCCAGGTGGGCTCGGTGACCGGCGCGCTCGTGGCGATCGTCGCGCTGCTGCTCGTCCTGGTCGTGGCGCTGGCCCGCCTGATCGGCACGCGCCCGGCGTCGCTGCTGCAGTCGCTCCTGCTGGACGGCGTGGTGGGTCTCTACCTCGGGTGGGTGTCCATCGCGACGGTCGCCAACGTCGCGTCGGCGCTCGTCGCCGACGCGGGGTGGCAGCCCGTGGGCGCTGCGGCGACCGGCTGGGCCGTGGGGGTCCTCCTCGTGGCCGCCGGCATCGGCGCCGGTCTCGCGGTGCTCGGCCACGGCCGTCTCGCCCCGGCGCTCTCGCTGTCGTGGGGGCTGGCGTGGATCGCCGTGGCCCGCGCCAGCGGTGCGCCGGAGTCGGTGCTGGTCGCCGTCGTCGCCGGGCTCGCCGCGGCGGTGGTGCTCGGCAGCGCCGTGGTGGTGCGAGGCCAGCGCCGTCCGCTGAGGCGCTGAGGCGCTGAGGCGCTGACCGGCGGGGCGGTGCGGCAGGTGTGGTGGTTCGAGGTATCGTCGAACACGTGTCTGATGCTTCGTCGCCGTCCGGTTGGCCGCAGGGTCTCCGGCCGCCGGACGCCGAGGACTGGGTGCCGGCCGCCTGCGCCTGGTTGGCGGACCTGTGCCCGCCGGACTACCGCGCCCACCCGGTCATCACCCGCAACCCCGTGGTCCTCGCCCGCCTCGCGGTCCACCACGTCGCCGCCTCGCTGCAGGCCCAGCGTGCCGCGGTGGGCACCTGGCGCACCGACATGGCCGGCGCCGTCGACGCCGGCCTGCTCGCCCCCGGGGCCGTCGACGCCGCGCTCCTCGCCCTGGAGGCCGAGCGCGCACGCCTGGTGGAGGCCTGGCGCGGCGCTCTCGTGGTGGAGCAGGCGCTGCGCGGGGTGCGGCGCGCTGCGCGGCTGTGACCGCCCGGTCCGGGGCAGACCGGGCGGGCTCGTCCGGGCGCGCCTAGGATCATCGTCGAGCCGCCGACCGGCTGTGGCCCGGCCGGAACCGACCCGCGGAGGACCTCCTCGATGAGCCTGCTCGACACGATCACCTCGCCGGAGGACCTCAGACTCCTCTCCCGCTACGAGACCGGGCTCCTGGCCCAGGAGGTGCGGGGCTTCCTCATCCGCGAGGTCTCCCGCACCGGCGGCCACCTGGGACCCAACCTCGGCGTCGTCGAGCTCACCCTCGCGATGCACCGCGTGTTCGACTCCCCGAGGGACGCGCTGGTGTGGGACACCGGGCACCAGTCCTACGTGCACAAGCTCGTCACCGGCCGCCAGGACTTCTCGGCGCTGCGCCAGCGCGACGGGCTCGCGGGATACCCCAGCCGCGAGGAGTCCGTGCACGACGTCGTGGAGAACTCCCACGCGTCCACCTCGCTGTCCTGGGCCGCCGGCATCGCCCGCGCCAACACCCTGGCGGGGCGTCCGCACCACGCCGTCGCCGTCGTCGGTGACGGCGCGCTCACCGGCGGCATGGCCTGGGAGGCGCTGAACAACGTCGCCACCTCCACCGACCGCGTCGTCGTGGTCGTCAACGACAACGGGCGCTCCTACGCCCCGACCATCGGCGGGATGGCCCACCACCTCTCCACGCTGCGCACCACCCGCGGCTACGAGCGCTTCCTGGAGTGGGGCAAGTCCACCCTCCAGCGCGGCGGCGCCCCGGGCCGCATCGCCTACGACACCCTCCACGGCATGAAGAAGGGCCTCAAGGACTTCGTCGCCCCCCAGGGGCTGTTCGAGGACCTGGGCCTGAAGTACGTCGGCCCCGTCGACGGCCACGACCTCGAGGCCCTCGAGCACGCCCTCGTGCGCGCCAAGAGCTTCAACGGGCCGGTCATCGTCCACGTCATGACCCAGAAGGGTCGCGGGTTCCACCCGGCCGAGCTCGACGACGTCGACCGCTTCCACGCCGTCGGCGTCATCGACCCGGACACCGGCGCCGCGCTGGGCGTCGGCTCGGGTGCCACGAGCTTCACCGCGGCCTTCGGCGAGGCGCTGCTCGAGCAGGCGCGCCAGCGCGAGCACGTCGTGGGGATCACCGCCGCGATGCTCGTGCCCGTCGGGATGGCGCCCCTGGCCGCGGAGATGCCCGAGCGCGTCCTCGACGTCGGGATCGCGGAGCAGCACGCGGTGACCTCGGCGGCGGGCATGGCGTTCGGCGGGCTGCACCCGGTGGTGGCCGTGTACTCCACCTTCCTGACCCGCGCGCTGGACCAGACGCTCATGGACGTCGGCCTCCACCGCGCCGGCGTGACGTTCGTCCTCGACCGCGCGGGCGTCACCGGGCCCGACGGGCCGAGCCACCACGGGATGTGGGACATGGCCCTGCTCGGGGTGGTGCCGGGCCTGGCGCTGGCCGCCCCGCGCGACGGGGTCCGCCTGCGCGAGTCGCTGGCCGCGGCGCTCGACGTCGAGGACCGGCCCACCGTCCTGCGCTTCCCCGGCAAGGGCTCGGCCGACGACGAGATCGTCGCGCTCGAGCGCCTCGGGGACGCCCGCGGGGCGGCCGACGGGAGCGTGCTGGACGTCCTGGCCCGCGGACGCGAGCAGGACGTCCTCGTCGTCGCGGTCGGGTCCATGGCCGCCGTCGGCCTCGACGTCGCTGAGCGCCTGGCCGCCCACGGGATCGACGCCACCGTCGTCGACCCGGTCTGGGCCCTGCCGGTGCCCGCGCCGCTCGCGGGGGTGGCGGCCCGTCACCGTCTCGTCGTGACGCTCGAGGACGGGGTGGTCCAGGGCGGGGTGGGCAGCCAGGTCGTCCGGGCCCTGGCCTCGGCGGGCGTGGCCACCCCCGTGACGACGGTCGGTCTCCCGGTGAGCTTCCTCGAGCACGGCTCGCGCGCCCAGGTCCTCGCCGACGCGGGTCTGACCGCGCAGGACGTCACGCGCAGCATCGCCGAGGCCGTCGCTCGCCTCGACGAGTCGGTCAGCCCGAGCCCCGGCGCTGACGCCAGGCGCTGACGGCGGGGCGGCTCACCCGGGCCGGCTCACCTCGTCGCAGGTGACCAGCAGGGGAGCGGCGACGCCCCGCTCCGCGGGTTCCACGGCGCTCCAGGCCGCGGCGACGAAGGCGGGGTCCACGTGCCGGGCGTCGAACCACCCGCGGGTGCGGTCGGGCACCGAGACCGCCCGCATGCCCACCTCGTCGGAGGCCGCCAGCTGGGCGCGCAGGGACCGGGTGGAGAGCAGCGTCGGCACGTCGCACCCGCCGTAGGGACGCAGCACGGTGGCCCGGCCCTCCGCCGGGTGGCTCGGGCGCGCCGACCGGGCCGGGCGCGCCGGACGGCCTGCTCGCGCCGGGCGCGGTGAGCGGCCCGGCGCCGCAGGGGGGAGCGACCGGGCCACGCGGGCGGCCGCGAGGGAGCCCATCCGCCGGGCGTGGTCGTCCGCGCCGGCCCACAGCTCGTCCGCCGCCCCCTCGTCCATGCCCGCGGCGCTCGGGAGGTCGGGCCACAGGGGCACCGCGGAGCCGCCGGCGTCGAGCCCGACCACGCCCAGGCCGACCTCGAGCACGCCACCGGGAACCGTGGCCCGCGACCACGCCTGCGCCAGCGCGGCGCCGGGGTGCCAGGCGGAGTCACGCACCACCGCCAGCGCCCGCACCCGCTCGCGGAGCAGCGCGGCCGGGTGCGGTGCCGCCGCGAGGGCGCGGTGCGCGCGCAACCAGCTGCGCAGCCGCAGCCGCGCCTGCTCGGAGGCGGGCGGCCACCCCGCGAGGACGTCAGCGGCGACGCGGGCGGGCAGGGTCACGCACGCACCACGGCGCGCGACGCCCGGGACGGCGACGGTGAGCGTGTCGCCGTCGTGGGTGACGTCGATGTCGTCGAGGACGGCCACGGCGAGCAGGGCTCGGCGCAGGTCGTCGGAGCGGGAAGGACGGGGAGCCGTAGGCGCTGCGGCGTCGGCGGGGGAAGCGGACACGCCCGCACATTAGGGGCGCGCGGCGCCCTGACCGCAGGCGAAGGAGCAGCCGTGGCGCGTGCGGCGGAGCGCGTGACGCACCGCGCGCGCCGGTGCACCGAGCGCAGCGCAGGGGGCTGTCCTGGACGAGGACCCATCCCGCGGCGCCCCGGGGTCGAACCCCTGGCGATCACCCGCTGCGGCCACCGCCCGCAGCTCATCCGCCGGACGGCCACCGTCCGCAGGACCGAAGGAGCACCATGCGCACCACCGCTCGCACCACCCGTCCCCTGTTCGCCGTCGCCGCAGCCGGTCTGCTCGCCGCACCGCTGCTGGGCGCCCTGCCCGCGTCGGCCGCCTCGAGCGAGGGCAGCACCGAGCTCATGGCCACCCTCGACTCCCTCAACGACTCCGGGGCCTCCGCCGAGGTCATGGGCACCCTCACCGGTGACCAGCTGGAGCTGACGATGACCTCGACGGGCTTCCTCGCGGACGCCCCGCACGCCCAGCACATCCACGTCGGCGGCACGAACCAGTGCCCCGCCCCGGACCAGGAGGGCTCCGGGACCGACGGCGCGCTGACCACCACCGACGCGGCCCCGAGCTACGGCATGATCGCCGTGTCGCTCACCAGCACCGGCGACACCTCGCCGGACAGCGCGCTGGCCGTGGACCGCTTCCCGGTCGGCGACGCCGAGTACTCCAACACCATCACCGTCAGCGACGAGGTCGCCCAGCAGATCCGGGACGGCGAGGGCGTCATCGTCAAGCACGGCGTCGACCTCGACGGCAGCGGCGCCTACGACGGCGACGCGATGTCCGAGCTGGACCCGTCCCTGCCCGAGGAGGCGACCGTCCCGGCCGCCTGCGGCGTGCTCGAGGTCTCGCAGATGGCCTCCATGCCCTCCGGGGGCGTCGCCACCGGCGGTGGGTCCACCGCCGGCGGCCAGGAGACCGGTCTCCTCGTCGGCGGGGCTGCGGCCGTGGCCGCCGGCGTCGGCGTGCTGGGGCTGCGCCGCCGCTCGGTCCGCGGCGACGCCTCCGCCTGAGCGATCCCGGCCCGGGCGTCACCGACGTCCAGCGAGGGCCGATGACGACCACCGGAGGTCACTGACGACCACCATCACCACCCACGACCAACGACGACGAGGAGCGACATGACCCGCAGGACACCCGGTGGCCGGCGCGCCGCGCTGGGGCTCGCGGTCCTCCTCGTCGTCGGTGGCGGTGGAGCGGCGGCGGCCGGGGCGCTCGGCGGCGGCGACCGTGACCAGCCGCCGCTGGTGGCCGCCGCCGACGCGCGCGTGCCCGCCGCCGCGGAGCAGGCTCGTGGGGCCCCCTCCGGTGACGGCGGGGCGCCGGTGGCGGGCGCGGGGGCGAGCGAGCCCTCCGTCGCGGCGCCGAGCTCGGTGGCGATCCCCGCCATCGGGGTCTCCTCGTCGCTGCTGGCGCTCGGCCTCTCCGAGGACGGCTCGATCGCGGTGCCGCAGCCAGGGCCCGACTACGACACCGCGGCCTGGTTCACCGGCTCACCGCGGCCGGGCGCCGTCGGACCCTCCGTCATCGAGGGTCACGTGGACTCCGCGGAGGGCGGCCCCTCGGTGTTCGCCCGCCTGGGGGAGCTGGAGGTCGGCGACCCCATCACCGTCACGCGCGAGGACGGGTCGTCCGTCACCTTCGAGGTCACCGGGTCGCAGCGCTACGCGAAGGACGACTTCCCCACCCTCGCCGTCTACGGCAACACCGAGGACCCCCAGCTGCGCCTGATCACCTGCGGCGGCTCCTTCGACGCCGCCCCGGGCCATTACCGCGACAACACCGTCGTCTTCGCCCGGGCGGCCTGCGCCGCCCGGGCGAAGACCGTGGCGGTCGTCAGCGCCGCGACGGGCTGGTGGTCAGCGACGGGTCGGAGGTGACGACGCCCTCGAGGGCCTCGTCGATGCGCGCCATGGCGTCGGCGGGGATCTTCTTGTCCGCAGCCTGCGCCGAACCGGCCAGCTGCTCGGGCCGCGAGGCCCCGACGATGGCGGTGGCGACGTTCTCGTGGGCGAGCACCCACGCGATCGCCAGCTGGGCCATGGTCATGCCGAGGTCCGCGGCGACGGGCTTCAGCGCCTGGACGCGGGTCAGCACGTCGTCGGACATCCACCGCGAGATCATGTCGGCGCCGCCCTTGGTGTCCGTGGCGCGGCTGCCCTCCGGCGGGGCCTGACCGGGGAGGTACTTGCCCGTCAGGACGCCCTGCGCCATGGGGGACCACACCACCTGGCTGACACCGAGCTCCTCGCAGGCGGGGACGACCTCGCTCTCGATGACGCGCCACAGCATCGAGTACTGCGGCTGGTTGGACACCAGCTGCACGCCGAGGTCGCCGGCCAGGGCGTGCGCGTCGCGGATCTGCTGGGCCGTCCACTCGCTGACGCCGAGGTAGAGCACCTTGCCGGCGCGCACCGCCTGGGCGAAGGCCGACATCGTCTCCTCCAGGGGGGTGGCGTCGTCGAAGCGGTGCGCCTGGTAGACGTCGACGTGGTCGGTCTGCAGCCGGCGCAGCGAGGCGTCGACGGACTCGGCGATGTGCTTGCGGGACAGACCGCCGTCGTTGGGCCCGCCGGGGCCGGTGGGGAAGTAGACCTTCGTCATGATCTCGAGCGACTCGCGGCGCTGGCCCTTCAGCGCCTCGCCGAGCACGGTCTCCGCGACGGTGTTGGCGTAGACGTCAGCGGTGTCGAAGGTCGTGATGCCCGCGTCGAGGGCGGCGTGGACGGAGGCGGTGGCCACGTCGTTCTCCACCTGGCTGCCGTGCGTGAGCCAGTTCCCGTAGGTGACGGCCGAGATCTTGAGGCCCGAGCGTCCGAGCGTCCTGAATTCCATGCCCACCATCCAACACCGGTCCGCCGGTACCGGCACGAGGAGCCGGCTGCTCAACCGTCGACCGGGACCTCCAGGGGTGAGAGGGCCCCGCTGATCACGAGGCCGTCACCCGCGACCTGCGCCCGCTCCACGGTCAGCTCCTCGGGCACCTCGTCGAGGCTGAAGGCGATCCCGTCGAGGATCGCCTCGCTCGCGCGGCCGAGGCCGAGGGTGTCCGCGACGTCGCTGGCGGCCCGGACCGAGAGCTCGCGACCGGCGACCTCGACCTCCGTGGGGCGCAGGACGATCTCCCCGTCCCCCACCTCCGGGGTGCCGGTCAGCGCGAGGGGGATCGCCGCGATCCTCGCGTCGGCCACGAGCGAGCCGCCGTCGCGCGAGAGCGCGACGTCCGTGCCCACGGCCTCGCTGGCGCGGGCGTCGAGCTCGGCCCACGGCAGGACGGCGCTGGCGTCACCGGAACCGATGGTCACCGTCCCGTCGCCGCCGAGCAGCACCGCTCGGGGCACCTGCATCCGGCGCAGGCGCACGCGCGTGTCGCCCAGGGTGACCCCCTCGTAGGTCAGCGACGGCGCCGAGATGGTCGCGCCGTCGTACTCGCCGCGGGCGGCCTGCCACAGGAAGCCGCTCCCCGCGATGGTCACGTCCGGCGGCTCCTCGAGACCGAGCTCGTCCTGCACCCGCTCGGCGAGCACCGTGGCGACGCGCTCGCGCGCCGCCGCGTCGACGACGGGCCGGGCGATCAACCCCCCGATCGCCAGCACCA
>JARIBR010000098.1 GCA_029258695.1 Quadrisphaera sp. | reverse complement strand
GCGGGTCGGCGGGGACGAACCACGCCGGCAGGGGTCCCGCCGGCGAGGCGATGGTCACGTCGTCGAAGGCCAGACCGAGCGCGGTGGAGGGATCGCCGGCGTAGTAGGTCGCGCTCCAGCGCGCGGGGCCGGGGACGAGGCGACCGGCGTCGACGCCGAGGAGCTCCCGCGTGACCGTCGCGCGGGCGCCGCGGCCCCGCGGCGAGCCACCGCCGGCGCGCTCGCGCACCTGCCCGACGCGGGCGTGGCCCCCACCGGGCAGCCGCAGGGCGTAGACCCCGCGGGCGAGGGTGTCGCTCGTGGCCGCGAGGTCCACGGTGTCGTCGGTGACGCGGAGCACCCGCACGTCGTCCGGACGGCGGCTGACGGGCGTCACGACGGCGCGGGCGAACGCCCCGGCCACCGCGGACGTGGCGGCGGCCGTCGCCACCGCAACCAGCGCTCCGGCCAGCGCCGAACGGCCTGCGCGCCCGCTCACGCCGCGGCCCCGGCGCGGGCCACGCGCACGGCCCACCACACGAGCGGCACCTGCAGCGGCAGGCGCAGCGCCGTGGCGGCGCGGTAGGCCGCCGAGGTCCAGGGCGAGGCGAAGGCGGCGATCGCCATCGTGACGTTCGCGGGGAAGACCGCGACGAACAGCGCGGCGCTCCCCCACCCCCCGAGGCTGCGGGTCCGGCGGGAGACCAGCGCGCCCGCGCAGACCAGCTCCGCGACGCCGGAGGCCAGCGTCCAGAAGCGCGGGGCGCCCAGCACCCTCGGGACGATGCGGTCGAAGACCTCTGGCACCACGAAGTGGGCCGTGCCGGTCACGGTGAGGATGCTGGCCAGGCTGCGCCACGTCGGGGATCTCACCCCGTCATCGTCCCAGCGCCGCCCCCGCGGGCGGCAGAGGGGGCGGATAGCGTCAGCTCCATGGACGAGACCAGCGGCGGCGCCGTGGACGATGACGCAGGGACCCGACGTCCCACGACCGTGCTGCTGACCGAGGAGCCCGTCACCGGCCCCGACCTGGAGCGGATCCTGGCCCTGCACCCGCCGCGCACGGAGGACCCCGCCCACCTGTACGAGGTGCTCGTCCCCGTGGCGGACCGCACCCCGGGCCTGAAGGAGGCCATCGACTCCCTGGCCCTCGGTGAGGTGCGCGAGGCCTTCGACGAGCTGCGGGGAGGCGGGAAGGACGCCCCGCCCCACGACCACGACGGCGCGGCCCGCGTCGCCGACGAGGTGCTCGCCGACACCCTCGCCTCGCTGCGCCGCCACGAGCGCGAGGCCGAGGGCAGCGTCACGAGGAGCGACCCGGTGGGGGCCACCGCGACCACCGTGACGCGCACGGGCGCGGACGACGTGGTGGTGGTCACCCGGCCGCGCTTCGTCGAGGACACGCTGCACACCGACTGGGCGTCGCGACTGCGCCAGGTCCTCGACGTGCCGGTCCTGCACGTCTACGGCGGCACCACCTCGACGAGCTGAGCGAGGCGTGACGATGACCGTGCCCGGGATGCTGCGCCGCCTCCGCGGCGTTGGAAGAACCATGACCACCTCCACCCCCGCGCAGGCCTCGCAGAGCTACCCCGTCTCGAAGTCCGAGGACGAGTGGCGACGCGAGCTGACCCCGGAGCAGTACCAGGTGCTGCGCCGCGGCGGCACCGAGCGCCCCGGCACCGGCGAGTACGACACCACCGACGCCCCCGGCGTCTACCGCTGCGCGGCGTGCCGCGCCGAGCTGTTCACCTCGACGGAGAAGTTCGCCTCCGGGTGCGGCTGGCCGGCGTTCTACGCGCCCAGCGTCGACGACAACGTCGAGCTCCTCACCGACACCTCCATGGGCATGAGGCGCACCGAGGTGCGCTGCGCCTCCTGCGGCTCGCACCTCGGGCACGTCTTCGAGGGTGAGGGCTACGACACGCCCACCGACCAGCGCTACTGCATCAACTCGGTCTCCCTCGACCTCGAGCCGACCAGCTGAACGTCTCCCCCTCCGAGCCGGCCCACGCGGTGCGTGGACCGACTCGCTGGCGCGGACTGGACCCGGGCACGGCCTACGCCATCGCGCGTCTGCGAGTCGACGTCTTCGTCGTCGAGCAGCGGTGCCCCTACCCCGAGCTGGACGGCCGCGACCTCGAGGCCGGCGCCGAGCACCGCTGGGTCGAGGCGGTCACCTCCGCGAGCGGCGGCGAGGACGTCGCCGTGCTGGCCTGCCTGCGGGTGCTCCGAGAGCCCGGCGGCAAGATCCGCGTCGGGCGGGTGGCCACGGCCGCGTCCGCGCGCGGTCGCGGGTTGTCGGGGGCGTTGATGGACGAGGCCGTGGCCGACCACGGCGGGTCGGTGATCGTCCTCGACGCCCAGGCCCACCTCACGGGCTGGTACGCGCGCTGGGGCTTCGTCACGGACGGCCCGGCGTTCCTCGAGGACGGCATCCCTCACGTGCCGATGCGGCGAGCCGCCACCCGCTGAACCGGCCCCCCGCCCGGTCCACCTGCCTCAGCCGGTGGCCGGGCGTCCCGGCGACTCAGCCCAGTCCGGCGATGAGCTCGGCCAGCGGGGTGCGGCGGCCGGTGTAGAACGGCAGCTCCTCACGGACGTGGCGACGTGCCTCGGTGGCGCGCAGGTCACGCATGAGGTCGACGATGCGGTGCAGCTCGTCGGCCTCGAAGGCCAGCAGCCACTCGTAGTCGCCGAGGGCGAAGGCCGAGACGGTGTTCGCGCGCACGTCCGGGTACGGCATGGCGGCCATCCCGTGGTCCTTGAGCATGGTGCGGCGCTCGTCGCCGGGCAGCAGGTACCACTCGTAGGAGCGCACGAACGGGTAGAGGTTCATGTACCGGCGCGGCTCCTCGCCGGCCATGAACGCCGGCACGTGGCCGCGGTTGAACTCCGCGGGACGGTGCAGGCCCACCGCGGACCACACCGGGCTCAGCACCCGTCCGAGGCCGGTGCGACGCAGGCGCCGGTAGGCCTCCTGGAGCGTCTCGATCCGAGGGGCGTGCCACCAGAGCATCACGTCGGCGTCGGCGCGCATGCCGGCCACGTCGTACCAGCCGCGGACGACCATGCCCTGGCCGGCGAGGTCGTCGACGATGGCGTCGACCTCCTGGCGCGCGGCAGCGGGGTCGGTGAGGGGGCCGGTGGAGGCGAACACGGAGTACATCGTGTAGCGGACGGTCTCGTTGATCTCGTCGGCGTTCGGGTCGGCGTGGGTGCTGGGGTCGGGCGTGCTCTGGTGGGGCGCGGTGGTGGCGGGTGCGTCGCTCATGCCCCCATCCTCCCCTCCGCCGCGCGAGGTCCGAGCGCCCCCCGCAGCGCCCCCCTGAGCGCCGACGCCAGGTCTCCGCGGCCGGCGACGACCACGTCGCGCAGCCCGAGCCAGCCCGCCATGAGGTGCAGCTCGCCGGCCAGCTCGTCCGCGACGCGGCCGCCGTCGACGCCGGGCTCGGCGAAGGCCCCCTGGACCCTCAGCACCCCGTCGCCGGCGGAGCGGTCCGCCTTGAGGTCCACCCGGGCGACGAGGTGGCCGTCGAGGAGGAAGGGGAAGACGTAGTAGCCGTGGACCCGCTGGGCCTGCGGCACGTAGATCTCGATGCGGTACCGGAAGCCGAAGATCCGTTCCGCACGGTCACGGCGCCACACCAGGGGGTCGAACGGGCACAGCAGCGCGCGGCCGGTGACGCGCCGCGGTGTCCTGGCGCCGGCGTGGAGGTACGCCGGGCGCGACCATCCCGTGACCTCCACGGGGACCAGCACCCCCTCGGCCACGAGCTCGTCCACGGCGGCCCGGTGGCGACCCGGGCTCATCCGCCAGTAGTCCCGCAGGTCCGCCTCGGTGGCCACCCCGTGCGCTGCGGCGGCCCGCTCCACCAGGGCGCGTGCGGCCTCGGCGGGGTCCGGCGCGGGCACCCGGAGCACGTGGGGCGGGAGGACGTTCTCGGGCAGGTCGTAGAGGCGCTCGAAGTGGCGGCGCCCCCCGACGCTCAGCTCGCCGGTCGCGAAGAGGTGCTCGCACGCGCGCTTGACGTCCGAGCGCTCCCACCAGGTGGCGCCCGGCGGTCGGGGACGGGGTGGCGCACCGTGGCGGGGCGCGGCGCCGAGCAGCCGCTCGAGCGCGCCGGCACCGATCGGCCCGGTCTCCGCGACCGCTGCCAGGACGTCGTCGAGCAGCGACGGTCGCCGGGCCGCGAGGTCCGGGTAGCCGCGGTGGCCCGTGATGACGCCGGTGGCGCCCAGCGCCGGCCAGTCCTCGACGGGGACGAGGCACGCCTCGTGCGACCACACCTCCACCAGCGAGCGCCGGCGACGCCCGGCCGCGGTCGTGGGCCAGGCGGCCTCGTCGAGCAGCTCACGGGGGTAGGCGCCGAGCCGGCTGAACAGCGGCACGTAGTGCGCCCGGACGGCGACGTTCACGGAGTCCATCTGGAGGAGCTGCACCCGGCCCATCACGCGGCCCAGGTGCCGGCGGGTGACCGCGCCCGTGGGCCGGGGATCGGTGAAGCCCTGGGCGGCCAGCGCGGTGCGGCGGGCGGCGTCCGCGGAGAGGGTCCTCACAGCGGCCGAGCCTGCCAGCCCCGCGGTGATCATGGGAGATCAGCCCTTCGAGGGCCCCCGCAAGGGCCGATCCGCCATGATCACCGGAGAAGGTCGGGGAAGGCCGGAGAAGGCTCAGCCGGTCAGGTCGGCGAGCACCTGGGCCGCGGCGCGGCGGGCGGAGGCGATCGACGCCGGCACCCCCACGCCGTCGAGGAACGCCCCGGCGAGCGCCAGGCCCGGCGAGCCGTCCACGGCGGCTCGCACCGCGGCGACCCGCTGCACGTGGCCGGGGGTGTACTGCGGCAGCGCGGAGGGCCAACGGGTCACGGTGCTGGCGACCGGGCGCAGGGGGGTCCCGAGCACGCGCGACGCGTCGTCGAGGGCGAGAGCCGCCAGCTCCTCGTCACCGTGGTCGAGCACCGCCTCCTCGCCGTAGCGCCCCACCGAGGCGCGCACCACGTCGCGGCCCCCGGCGGCCTGCGCCACCCAGGCCCACTTCTGGGAGGAGAACGTCATCGCCTTGACCACCCGGGCCTCCACGGGCGGGACGAGGACCCCCGACAGCCCCTCGAGGCCGTCGGCGCCGGCGAGGGTCCCCGCGGGGAGCACGGCGCTGACGATCGCCAGC
This sequence comes from Quadrisphaera sp., assembly GCA_029258695.1. Next base: position 2,307 of record JARIBR010000098.1, on the reverse strand, counting down.
GAGGCGGCCGGCACGGAGCGCAGCCGTTCGGCGGCGCCCGGGACGAGCTCGGCGAGCAGGGGTGCGGCGACGTGGGGCGGGACGGCCAGCACCACCGCGTCGGCCTCCAGGACCTCGGCGCCGACGTGGACGCGCCACCGGCCACCGGTCGGGTCGGGGCCGGCCGCACCGGCGACACGCTCCACCCGGGTGACCTGCGCCCCGAGGTGGACCGCGCCGCCGACCCGCGGCAGCGCGTCGGCGACCGCTGGCGCCAGGCGCCACACCCCGCCGCGCACCCCGGCGAACACCGACTCCCCCACCGCGCCCGCAGCACCGACGGCGCCGCCGACCACTCCGGCGCGCGCGGCCGCCCCGGCAGCGGCGGAGGCCGCCGCCACGCCCTCGGTCGCCCGCGAGCCCTGCGCCGCCGCGCCCCACAGCGCCGGGAGCGCCGCGCGCAGCGAGATCCCGGCCGCGGAGCCGGCGTAGACGCCGCCCAGCAGCGGGTCGACGATCCGGTCCACGACGGCGGGCCCGAGCCGGGCGCCGACCCAGGAGGCCACGTCGACGTCACCCGGCGGGTCCGCGACCGGGGCGGTGAGCGTCTCGGTGCCCGCCCGCGCGACCTCGTCGTCGGTGAGCAGACCCGCGAGACCGTCGGTCGAGGACGGCACGCCCATGAGCGTGCCGGTCGGCAGCGGGTGCAGGGCGCCGCGGCTCCGGACGAGGGCGCGGCGAGCAGCGGGGGCGACGAGGTCGGCGGTGAGGCCGACGTCCACCGCGAGGCCCACGGCCTCGGTGCGCCGCGCGAGCAGCGACTCCGCGCCGCCGTCCACCACGAGGTCCGTGCCCGGTGCAACGCCGTCCGCCGGCACGGTCAGGGTGACCGGCGCCAGCGCCCCGCCGACGCGGTGCGAGGCCTCGAGCACGGTCACCTCGACGTCGTGGTCGCCGCTGCGGGCGACCTCCCAGGCCGCGGCCAGGCCGGAGATCCCGGCGCCGACCACGACCACGCGCGCACGGCGGCTCACTCCTGGGACACCTCGTGGACGAGCTCCACGACCCGGGTGAGCACCGTGGGGTCCGTCGACGGCGGGACGCCGTGGCCCAGGTTGAAGATGTGCCCCGGGGCGGAGCGCCCGCGCGCCAGGACGTCACGGACCGCAGCCTCCACCACCGGCCACGGCGCGCCGAGCAGCGCCGGGTCGAGGTTGCCCTGCACGGAGCGACCCGGACCGATGCGACGGGTCGCCTCGTCGAGCGGCACCCGCCAGTCCACCCCGACCACCTCCGCGCCCGCCTCGCCCATCGCGGCGAGCAGCTCGCCGGTGTTGACGCCGAAGTGGGTCCGCGGGACCAGCGGCGCGCCGTGCTCGCCGGTGAGCGCGCCGAGCACGCGCGTCGACCATGGCGCCACCGACGCCCGGTAGTCGGCGAGCGCCAGCGCTCCGGCCCAGGAGTCGAAGAGCTGCACCGCGGACGCGCCGGCGGCGATCTGCACCTGCAGGAAGGTGGTGGTGGTCGCCGTGATCCGCTCCATGAGGGCGGACCAGAGACCCGGGTCGCCGTGCATGAGCGCCTTCGTCGCGGCGTGGTCCTTGCTGGGCCCGCCCTCGACGAGGTAGCTGGCGAGCGTGAACGGCGCGCCGGCGAAGCCGATGAGCGGCGTCGTCCCGAGCTCACCGACGAGCTGGCGCACCGCGGCGGCCACCGGCTCGACCTGCGCGGCGTCGAGCACCGGCAGGGCGTCGACGTCGGCGGCGGTGCGCACGGGAGCGGCGATGACCGGCCCCGTCCCCGGCACGAGGTCCAGGTCCACCCCCGCCGCCTTGAGCGGCACGACGATGTCGGAGTAGAGGATCGCGGCGTCCACGCCGTGGCGGCGCACCGGCTGGAGGGTGATCTCGGTGACGAGGTCGGGGGTCATGCAGGCGTCGAGCATGGCGGTCCCCGCGCGCACCTCCCGGTACTCGGGGAGCGACCGACCGGCCTGGCGCATGAACCACACCGGGGTGTGGCTGACCGGCAGGCCTGCAGCGGCGCGCAGCAGCGGGGCGACGGGTTCGACGGGCACGCCGGCATCCTCCCAGGCACGCCACGGCCGGGCCAGGCCCGCTCCGGCCCGGCCCGGCGGTGCCGGAGCGCCGGCGCGCCCCACAATGGCCCCGTGGTCGACGCCGAGGTGCCCGAGCTGGCGCCGCGGGCGTTCCGGCGCGCGCTGGCCTCCGTCCGAGCGGCGTCCGTCCGCCCGGAGGTCCAGGTCTGCGCCCTGACGGCGCCCTCGCGCATGGCGCCCTGGGCCAGCGCGCTCGCCGGCGTGGTCCC
>JARIBR010000093.1 GCA_029258695.1 Quadrisphaera sp. | reverse complement strand
GGTCCGGGCTCGCCGTGAGCCCCGCACCGCCAGGAGAGACAGGGCGCACCGCCCACCCCATGACCGAGAACACCTCGCCCTCCCGTCAGAGCTCCTCACGCAGCACCCGGGCCGCCGTCGCCGACGCCGTCGGCCCGCTGGCGCCCTCGTCCGCCCCGGACGAGCCGTCGGGGAGCACCCGCCACACCGTCGTGGTCCCCCCGTCGACGTCGATGGTCTCGATCCTGGGGCCGCGTGACGAGCTGCTCCGCGTCATCGAACGCGGCTATCCCCGCGTCGACGTGCACGTGCGCGGCAACGAGTTCACCCTCACCGGCCCGCCCGGCGAGATCGCCCTCGTCGAGCGGCTGCTCGACGAGATGATCGCCGTGCTCGCCGCCGGGCAGGCGCTCACCGCCGACGCCGTCGAGCGCAGCATCGGCATGCTGCGCCAGTCCACCTCCGAGCGCCCCGCCGACGTGCTGACGCTGAACATCCTCTCCGGGCGCGGGCGCAGCATCCGGCCCAAGACGAGCGGCCAGAAGAAGTACGTCGACGCCATCGACTCCCACACCATCACCTTCGGCATCGGTCCCGCCGGCACCGGCAAGACCTACCTGGCGATGGCGAAGGCCGTCCAGGCCCTGCAGGCCAAGGCGGTGAACCGCATCATCCTCACGCGGCCCGCCGTCGAGGCGGGGGAGAAGCTGGGGTTCCTGCCCGGTTCCCTCACCGACAAGATCGACCCCTACCTGCGCCCGCTCTACGACGCCCTGCACGACATGCTCGACCCCGAGCTCGTCCCGCGGCTCATCACCGCTGGGACCATCGAGGTCGCCCCGCTGGCCTTTATGCGCGGCAGGACCCTTAATGATTCTTTCGTCGTCCTCGATGAGGCCCAGAACACCTCCGCCGAGCAGATGAAGATGTTCCTCACGCGCCTCGGCTTCGGCTCCAAGATGGTGGTCACCGGCGACGTCACGCAGGTGGACCTGCCGGGCGGCACCACGTCGGGTCTGCGGGTGGTGCAGGACATCCTCGACGACGTCGATGACGTCCACTTCGCCCGCCTGACCCCCACCGACGTGGTGCGCCACCGACTCGTCAGCGAGATCGTCGAGGCCTACGGGCGCTTCGACGCCCGCGAGAACGCACCTCACGGCCTGCGCCGGTGAGCGTCGAGGTCCTCAACGAGTGCGGCGCCGACGCCGACGAGCACGAGCTGGTGGCGCTGTCGCGCTTCGTGCTGGAGCAGATGCACGTCAACCCCCAGGCGGAGCTGTCCGTCCTGCTCGTCGACGTCGCGGCGATGACCGTCCTGCACGAGAAGTGGATGGACGAGCCCGGTCCCACCGACGTCATGAGCTTCCCGATGGACGAGCTGCGCCCCGGCTCCCTCGGTGCGGTGAGCCCGCCCGGGCTGCTCGGCGACGTGGTGCTGTGCCCGCAGGTGGCGGCCGAGCAGGCCCGCAGCGCCGGCCACGCGGTGGCCGAGGAGCTCCTGCTGCTCACCACCCACGGCATCCTCCACCTGCTCGGTTTCGACCACGCCGAGCCGGAGGAGCGCGAGGAGATGTTCGCCCTCCAGCGCCAGCTGCTGCTCACCTTCCTCGCCCGCCCCCGATGACCCGCCCCGACGAGCGACTCCCCGACGGCCCACCCCCCGACGGCCGCGACGCCCCGACATCCCCGGTGACCCCCTGATGAACGACCTGTCCCAGACCACCGCGATCTGGCTGCTCGTCGGCGCAGCCGCCGCCGTCCTGCTCGCCGCGCTCTCCGCGGCGGCCGAGGCGGCCCTGTCCCGGATGACGCGCGCGGAGGCCGCCGCCCTGGTGGCCGAGCGCCGCCCCCAGGCGGTGAACGCCCAGAAGCTGCTGTCGGACACCTCGATGACCATCGTCGCCGCCACCCTGGTGCGCACCCTGGCGATGTGCGTGGCGATCGCCGCGGTCGCGATCGCCGTCTGGTCGCTCTCGGAGCAGTGGTGGGTGGCGCTGCTGGTCACGGTGGTGGTGGTGGGCCTCGTGGACTTCATCGGCGTCGGCGTCGCCCCGCGCACCCTGGGCCGCCAGCACGCCGAGTCCGTGGTGCTGCGTCTCGCCCCCCTGCTCACCGCCCTGACGACGGTCGTCGGGCCGGTCGCCCGCGTGGTGGTGGCCGTCGGCAACGCGCTCACCCCGGGCGAGGGCTACCGCGACGGACCGTTCTCCACGGAGAACGAGCTGCGCGAGCTGGTCGACCGGGCGAGCGAGTCCGACGTCATCGAGGCGGGGGAGCGCCGCATGATCCACTCGGTGTTCGAGCTCGGCGACACCCTGGTGCGCGAGGTGATGTCCCCGCGCACCGACATGATCACCGTGCCGGCCGCCACGCCCCCGCGCGTCGCGCTGCGCACCTTCCTCTCCTCGGGGCTCTCCCGGCTGCCCGTGGTCGGCGAGGACGTCGACGACGTGCTCGGCGTGCTGTTCCTCAAGGACCTCGTGCGCGTGGTCACCGACCGGCGCGACGTCAGCTCGCGCACCGCGCGGGGAGCCGGCATCGCCGCGCTGGCCCGCCCCGCGACCTTCGTCCCGGAGTCCCAGCGCGTGGACTCGCTGCTGCGCGAGATGCAGCAGCAGTCGGTCCACCTGGCGATCGTCGTGGACGAGTACGGCGGGGTCGCCGGCCTGGTCACCCTCGAGGACGCCCTGGAGGAGATCGTGGGGGAGATCGCCGACGAGTACGACCGCGCGGAGCCGGAGGTGGTCGTCGTCGACGCCGAGACCTTCCGGGTGAGCCCGCGGATGTCGGTCGACGTCCTCGGCGAGCTGTTCGGGCTCGACCTCGACGACGACGAGGTGGACTCCGTCGGGGGGCTGCTCTCCAAGACGCTCGCCGCCGTCCCCGCCGAGGGCGACCAGGCGCGCGTCGACGGGGTGGTCCTCACCGCGGAGAAGGTCGAGGGGAACCGGCTGCTCTCCGTGCTGGCGCGCGCCGACGACGAGGTGGACGGCGCGCAGGACGCCGAGGACGACCACGTGGCCGCGGTGCGTGGCGGGTGGCGCGGCCGGGGCGACGACGACGCCCGCGGGCGGTCCGCCACCTCGGGCAGCCGCGCCGGCGACGAGCAGCCCGCGGGGAGCGGGTCCCGATGAGCGAGCACGTCAGCGGGTTCGCCGCGCTCGTCGGGCGCCCCAACACGGGGAAGTCCACGCTGACCAACGCGCTGGTCGGCGAGAAGGTCGCCATCACCTCCTCGCGCCCGCAGACCACGCGCCACACCGTGCGCGGCATCGTCACCGCGCCGGGCCACCAGCTGGGCCTCGTCGACACCCCCGGCCTGCACCGCCCGCGCACCCTGCTGGGCCAGCGGCTCAACGACGAGGTGCTCGCCGCCCTCGCCGAGGTGGACGTCGTGGGCTTCTGCCTGCCCGCCGACGAGCGCACCGGCCCCGGCGACCGGTGGATCGCCGAGCAGGTCGCCGCCCTGACCCGCACGCCCGTCGTGGCCCTGGTCACCAAGAGCGACCGCGTCTCGAGGGCGGCGATGCTGCCGCGCCTGGCCCAGGTCAGCGCGCTGGGGGAGGGGGTCGGCCGGCCCTTCGCCGACGTGGTGCCCGTCTCGGCGACCACCGCGGACCAGGTCGGCCTCGTCGGCGAGGTGCTCGCGGGCCACCTGCCGCCCGGGCCGGTCCTCTACCCCGACGGCGAGCTC
>JARIBR010000058.1 GCA_029258695.1 Quadrisphaera sp. | reverse complement strand
GACGATGACGTCACCGGGCTCCACCCCCGCCTGCGCGGCGGGCGTCGCGGGGTCCGCGGGGCCGCACCCGTCCTGGGCGGCCTGCCCGGCGGGCACCACGCAGCGGCTGACCGAGGCGACCTCCGCTCCCGGCTGCGCGGCGGGGATGCCGGTGACGCTGAGCATGAGGCCGATGAACAGGACGGCGAGGACGAAGTTCATCGCCGGCCCCCCGAGCATCACGACGAGGCGCTTGCGGACCGGTAGGCGGTAGAACGTGCGGGGGTCCTCCCCCTCGCCGATCTCCTCCGCGGCAGCGGCCCGCGCGTCGTCGGCGAGGTGGGAGAAGCGCCCGGCGCGGCGAGGCTTCGTGCCCTCGGGCAGGTGGGGGGCGTACATGCCGATCATCCGGATGTACCCGCCGAGCGGGATCGCCTTGACGCCGTACTCGGTCTCGCCGCGCCGCCGCGAGAAGAGCGTGGGGCCGAAACCGACCATGTACTGGGTGACCTTGACCCCGAACGTCTTGGCCGGGACGAGGTGGCCCACCTCGTGCAGCGCGATGGAGACGGCGAGCCCGATCACCAGGACCAGCACGCCGATGACGTAGGCGAGCACCACGCTCATCGGCGTGCCTGCGCGACGACGGGGGGCGTGGCGGCGACCCGCTCCTGGGCGGCAGCGCGGGCCCAGCGCTCCGCGCCGAGCACCGTCTCCACCGTCAGGGGGCCGTCGTCGGGCGGGCGCGCCGCCACCACCTCGCTCACGAGGTCCACGATGCCGGTGAAGGAGAGCCGGCCGTCGCGGAACGCGCCGACGGCCTCCTCGTTCGCCGCGTTGAGCACCGCGGTGGCGGTGCCGCCCGCCGCGGCCGCGGACCGGCACAGCGCCACGGCCGGGAAGACGTCCTCGTCGAGCGGCTCGAACGTCCACGACTGGGCGGTGGACAGGTCCAGGCCGTACCCGGCCCGCTCCAGGCGGTGGGGCCACTGCAGGCCGAGCGCGATGGGCAGGCGCATGTCCGGCGGGGACGCCTGGGCCAGCGTGGAGCCGTCGGTGAACTCGACCATGGAGTGGACGATCGACTGGGGGTGGACGACGACGTCGACGCGCTCCAGGGGCACGCCGAAGAGCAGGTGCGCCTCGATGACCTCGAGGCCCTTGTTGACCAGGGTCGCGGAGTTGATGGTGATCACCGGCCCCATGTCCCACGTGGGGTGCGCTCCGGCCTGCTCGGGGGTGACGCCGGCGAGCCGCTCGCGGCTCCACCCGCGGAACGGCCCTCCCGAGGCGGTGACCACGAGGCGTCGCACCTCGTCAGGGCTACCGCCGCGCAGCGCCTGGGCGATGGCCGAGTGCTCGGAGTCCACGGGCACGACCTGCCCCGGCGCGGCGGCGTCGGTGACCAGGCGTCCGCCGACCACCAGCGACTCCTTGTTGGCCAGCGCCAGCGTGGTGCCCGCGGCGAGCGCCGCCAGCGTGGGCGCGAGGCCGACCGAGCCGGTGATGCCGTTGAGCACCACGTCACAGGGCATGGCGGCCACCTCGCTGGCGGCGTCGGGCCCGGCGAGCACGCGGGGCAGCGGCCCCCCGCGGGCTCCGGCGTCCCGGGCGGCGTGGGAGGCGAGCGCCTCGCGCAGCGGCTCGGCGGCGTCCTCACGGGCGACGGCGACCACGCCCACGCCGAGCTGGAGGGCCTGGCGGGCGAGGAGGTCGACGTCGCTCCCCCCGGCCGACAGGGCGATCACGCGGAAGCGGTCGGGGTGGGCGGTGACGACCTCGACCGCCTGGGTGCCGATGCTGCCGGTCGAGCCGAGCAGCACGACCTCACGAAGACTCACCCGCCCATTGTGCGACGCGCGGCTGGGCGTCGTCCGGTGCTGGCGCCCGGGGTCACCTCGACGGCCGTCCGGCTGTCGGCCTGCTCCCGCCCGTCCGCCCGTCCGCCTGTCCGCCCGTCCGCCCGTCCGCCTGCTCGCGGGAGCGCGGGACGCCACATCCGTCCTACCCTCGGTCCATGACGATGACGACGCAGTCACGGACCGGCGTGGAGCAGCAACGACGGCTGGTCACCGAGATCCCCGGCCCCCGCTCGCGGGCGTTGCACGCCCGGCGGGCCGCCGCGGTCACCAGTGCCGTGGGCTCGACGCTCCCGGCCTACCTCGAGCGCGCCGGCGGGGCGGTCCTCGTCGACGTCGACGGCAACCAGCTCGTCGACCTGGGCTCGGGCATCGCCGTGGTCAACGTGGGCCACGCCCACCCCGAGGTCGCCGCCGCCGTGGCGCAGCAGGCCGGCGCGCTGACCCACTCCTGCTTCATGGTCAACCCCTACGAGGGCTACGTGGCGGTGTGCGAGCGCCTCACCCGGATGGTCCCGGTCCGGCGCACCGACGGTGACGGCGGCGTCAAGGCCGCGCTGTTCAACTCCGGCGCGGAGGCCGTCGAGAACGCCGTCAAGGTGGCCCGGCACGCCACCGGTCGCGACGCGGTGGTCGTCTTCGACCACGCCTACCACGGGCGCACCAACCTCACGATGGCCATGACCGCCAAGGTCATGCCCTACAAGCACGGGTTCGGGCCCTTCGCCTCCGAGGTCTACCGGGCGCCGATGTCCTACCCGCTGCGCGACCCCCGCGGCATGACCGGCGAGCAGGCCGCGCGCCGCGCGCTCGCGGACGTCGAGACCCAGGTCGGCGCCGACCAGGTGGCGTGCGTGGTGGTCGAGCCGATCCAGGGCGAGGGGGGCTTCATCGTCCCCGCACCGGGGTTCCTCCCCGCGCTGGCGCGCTGGTGCCGGGAGAACGGCGCGCTGCTGGTCGCCGACGAGGTCCAGACCGGCTTCGCCCGGACGGGTGACCTGTTCGCGTGCCAGGACGAGGGCGTCGAGCCCGACATCGTCAGCCTCGCGAAGGGCATCGCCGGCGGGCTCCCGCTGGCCGGCATGGTGGCCCGCGCAGAGGTGCTCGACGCCGTGCACGGCGGCGGCCTGGGGGGCACCTTCGGCGGGAACCCCGTGGCCTGCGCGGCGGCGCTGGCCGCCATGGAGGTCATCGAGCGCGACGACCTCGCCTCGGCCGCCCGACGCCTCGGGGAGCGCATCACCGCGACGTTGCGCCCGCTCGCCCAGCGTCACCCGGACATCGCCGAGGTCCGCGGCCGCGGGGCGATGGTCGCCATCGAGCTCGTCCGGCCGGGCACGCTGGACCCCGACCCCGCCGCCACGGCCGCGATCAGCGCGGCGTGCCACGCGGCCGGGGTGGTCACGCTGGTCTGCGGGACGGGCGGCAACGTCCTGCGGCTCCTGCCACCGCTGACGATGGAGGAGCCCCTCCTCGACGACGCCCTCGAGGTGCTCAGCACCGCGATCACCTCCGTGCTCGGCGCGGACCGCTGAGCACCGCACCGCCGCCCGCGCGTGCGCTCGGCGGTGGTCGTCGGTCAGACTGCACCGAGGCCGCACGAGCGGCAGCCCGGCGACGCCGGGGACCCCGAGAGATCAGGAGCACCATCATGGGCAAGATCAGCTTCCTCGCCGGCGTGGGCGTCGGCTACGTGCTGGGCGCCGCGGCGGGGCGTCAGCGCTACGAGCAGATCAAGTCGGCCGCGTCCAAGACGTGGAACAACCCCAAGGTCCAGCAGGGTGTCGACGCCGCTCAGGACCAGGCCGTCAAGGGTGCCAAGGCGGCCGCCTCCAGCTCACCCCAGGCGGCCAAGCTCGTCGACCAGGCCACCTCGAAGGTCGAGGAGAAGACCGGCAAGGACGTCACCTCCGGCACGGGCACGTCGGGCTCGTCGCCCAAGCCCTCGGGGACGCCGACCACCGGCTCCAAGGCTCCGGGCCCGGTCACCGCCCGCTCGGAGAACACCGACCACGAGGCCAGCGGCTCCGGCGTGGCCTCGCCCGACAGCGGCTTCGCCGACAGCAAGGCCACCCCGGACACCAAGCCGGTGTCGAACCAGGGCAAGCCGGTCTCGGACGCGGGCAACCGGGCGTCCTGAGCACCACGCAGCGCTGAACGCCGAGCGGCCTCGGACGGAACACCGAACCAGGTGGCCCGAACGCCGCGGTGACGGGCGGCGGCGCAGCACCCCGAAGGTGCTGCGCCGCCACGGGCGCGTCGTCCCGGGGCTCTTTTCTCAGGCTGCGCGCACCCTGGACATGACCAACCCGCTGCGCGGCGCCGTGGGCATCCGCCGCCAGCTGACCCGCAGGTCCTGCGCGGGGGCCTCGTACGCCGTCTCCCGCGTGAGCAGGCGTACCGCGGCGGACATGACCTCGATGGTGATCCACTCCCCCGGGCAGCGGTGCCCCGTGGCGTGGTCACCGCCGCCCTGCGGGATGAAGGTGAAGGCGCTGCCGTCCCACTCGTGGAAGCGCTCCGGGCGGAACTCCTCCGGCGCGTCCCACGACCGCGGGTCGTGGTCGGTCGCGGTGATGTCGAGCAGGACCCGTCGACCGACCGGGAACCTCACCCCGCGCCACTCGAACCCCTGCCGCACTGTGCCCGCGACCATGGGGAAGAACGGGTAGAACCGCCGCACCTCCTGGACGAACGCCTCGACGTCGTCGTCGCGCTCCCGCAGCGTCTCCTTCCACCGGGGATGCAGCTCGAGGGCCAGGCCGGCCAGCGCGATCCAGCGGTGGATGGCCACCGTCGGCCGCAGCACGTTCAACAGGTCCACGGCGGCGATGCGGGTCTCGAGCAGCTGGCCGTCCTCGCGGTACGCCGCCACCACGGCGAGCGGGCTGTCGGCCGCAGGGGTGAGCTCTCCGCTGCGGGTCCGCTCGATGAGCGAGGAGCCCCACTCCTCGGCGCGGGTGCGCGCGGCGCGGGCGCGGAAGTAGCCGATGTTCCACGGCCGGAAGTCCCCGACGTCCTCGATGAGCGAGCGCAGGTCCTCGGTCCGCAGGTCCACCTCGTCCTCGGCGAGCGGCACCCCCGACCATTCGCACACCGCGCGGCACAGCAGCTTCGCGCTCTCGTCGAGCAGCACGATGCTCCCCGCCGCGCTCCACGCCGGCAGGGCGGCCCGCCACTGAAGCGCGAAGAGCCTCGCGACCTCGGGTGCGTGGT
>JARIBR010000023.1 GCA_029258695.1 Quadrisphaera sp. | reverse complement strand
GAGCACGGCGGAGGCGACGTCGAACCAACCGGCCAGGCGCATCCGCCACAGGTCGCGGGCGATGTCGACGGCCCCGTCCCCGCCGGCCTCGACGTGCAGGATCAGCCCGTCGCCGCCGGCGTGCGCGGCGGCGAAGCCGGGCACGTCGCCCCAGGGGGTTCCCGCGAGGATGGAGATCGTCTCGATGCAGCCGCCCAGCAGCCGCCCGCGGACGCGGACCGGGCCGGCGCCGGGGTCGGCCAGCTCCCAGGTGCCCTCCTGGTCGGCGGTGCGCTCGGTGATCTCGGGGTCCGCGGCCCAGTCGTCCCACCCGCTCGTGCGGTGGCGCTCGGACGGCCCCTGCTCGATCTGCCCACCCGCGGGGGCAGCGAGGACGTCGAGCCAGGACGCCAGCGGCTCCGGCACGCGGTACGGGGTGTCCATGAGGTTCTGCCCGTGCAGCGACGCCCACCCCAGGCGCGTGGTGAGGGCGAGGGTCAGCGTCGAGACGTCGGAGAAGCCGACCAGCCAGGTGGGTTCCGCTGACGCGAGGGCGTCCCAGTCGAGCAGGGGCAGCACCTCCACGGCCAGCTCGCCGCCCCAGGGCGGGACGATCGCGCGCACCGCCGGGTCCAGGAGCATGGCTTGCAGCTCGGCGGCGCGCTCCGCCGCGGGGGCGCTGACGAGATCGGCGTGAGGTGATCCGTCGTCGCGGTCCACCAGGCAGTCGCCGAGGCGGACGTCCAGACCTCGATCGCGGAGGGTGCGGACGGCGACGTCCAGGCGCGGCACCAGGGCCGTGGGGACGCCGCTGGACGGGGCGGTGACGCCCACCACGTCGCCGGCGGTCAGCGGCCGGGGGTAGCGCACGCTCATCGGCTGAGTCTGGCAGCGGAGCGGCAGGTGGCGCGGGCGGACGGTTCGCTAACCCCCGTTGATGAGCACGAGGATCAGGACGAGCACCGCAGTGCCCGCGAGCGAGACCAGCACGGACCCGAGGCACCCGAGGCGGTTGGTGAAGAAGACGAACACCTGCCCCATCCTGTCGGCTGCCGTCATGATCGCCACCGGGCGCTGGTCCAGCCGGTGGAGGTGTCCGTGCAGCGGAGGCGACACCGAGCCGAGCGAGCGTGGTGATCGTGCGCCGGTGGTGAACAGGTCATCCGCGGGCTCGATCCTCGGGGCGCGGTGGGGTTCATGACGAGGGTGCTGGTGCTCGGGGGGACCGCTGCAGCCCTGGCGCCTACGACGCCGTGGCGGAGCAGGAGTGGGACGAGGTCGTCGAGCTCTCCGACGACCCGGCTCTGGTGCAGGACGCCGCCCTGCTGGCCCCGTCGAGGGACGTCGACGACCTCGCCGCGTGGCTGTGCGCTGCCGGCGCAGCGGGCTTGAGCGGGGTGGTCGACGTCACCGGCGCCTCCATCCCGCTGCTGGAGGTGGCAGCCCGGGTGGCTGGTGACGACGGCGCGGTGGTCAGCGCCTGCGACGACGGGTTCCTGGAGCGCGGCGTCGGGTACTGGGCTGGGCCGCGGTCGCTGCCGCTGTGGCTGCCGATGGCCGATGCCGCCTTCGCCCAGCGCGGGACCAGCGCCCTGCAGGCTTCCCTCGCGGGGCTCGGCGTGGGGCTGTTCTCGTTGGCCGAGACGATGGAGCGGGCGTTCGCCGATGAGCGCTCCCGCGGTCTCGATCGAGACCGGCGCTCAGGGCTGGCCCGCGACGTCCACGGCGCGCGCCCGGCGCAGCGCCGGGGCCTCGATCGTGAGCGAGACGAGGCCATGGATGATCAGTGCCAGCCCGCGCCCGCGCTGGTGGCGACCCGGGCGGTAGGGCCAGAGCAGCCAGCGCGGCACGGCCTCGGGGCGAGCTGCCAGCACGACGCCGCTGGCGATGGCGATGAGGTCTCCCGCCACGGCGAACGTGTACAGCTTCCGCACCTCGGAGGGCGCGGCGGGCGAGGTCGCAGCGCCGAGGACGTATCGCGAGCCAGTGACGATGCCCCACTGCAGGCTCTCCGCTCCGAAGACAGCCAGAGCTGGCCGGCCCCTCCAGCGCGCGACCAGCCACAGCCCGGTCCCGGCCGTCACGCTGGCCGCTGCCCACGCGTCCGAAGCCCGCTGCTCCCTCGCCTCCACCTGCTCGACGTCCATGAGTCACCCTCCCAGGTCGAGCGCTGCCTGACCCGGGGGGGCGGCGCGAGGGCATCGACGTCGCCGCGGCCACAGCGCGTCTCCCTCGGCCCGGCCGGGGGTCTGGGCGGCTCAGGGGGCGAAGGCCAGGCCCGCCTGCCCCGAGACGGTGTCGGAGACCTGTCACAGCTCGACGCCGTCGGCCTCGACGATCCTGACGTCGGAGGTGGCGGTGAACACGTCGCAGCCGCTCCCCGCCACGTCGCCCTCGGCGTCGTCGGGATCGTCGAGGTCTCCGCAGGCGGGGGCGACCCGCGCGCCGGCCACGACCAGGGCGGAGCCGTCGGGGGTCCAGACCAGGTCCTCGTCCTCGGTGCCGGTGATGGCCACGGTGCGCATCTGCGTGCCGTCGGCGCGGCCCACGACGACCGACCCGGAAGAGCCGGGTCCACCCGTGCCGTCGGTGGGGCTCAGCGCGGCCAGCTGCTGGCCGTCGGGGGAGAAGGACGGCCGCTCGAGGATCTGCGGCGTCCCGTCCACCGCGCGGGGGGCGCCCGTGGCGGTGTCGATGAGGATCAGGCGTGGGTCCCCGGGGGAGCACCAGTCGCGTCCGTCCGCGATCGTGGTGTCGTCGCCCTCGTCGAGCCCCGTGACGGTGGATCCGTCGGGTGACATGACCGGCGAGGCCCGCATCGGCCGGGTCACCTTCTCCAAGAGGCGGCGCCCCCTCTACTACGGCCAGCAGGAGCCACGGCACCTGCCCTACCCCGGGCGCGACACCAGGAACCACGACGACGTGGCCACCGGCGAGGAGTACTGGATCTCCGGGCCGAAGAAGGACGGCGGGGACCGCCGCTACAGCGCGCGGGTGCCCGTCCACGTCGACGCTGACGTGCGTGAGGAGTGCTGGACCACCATCTGCTCCCTTCTCCACCGCGCGGCCGACGAGGACGCCAGCCACTGACCCGAGCTGGCCGAGGTGGTCTGAGCGGCCGGCCCGGGTGGCCGGCAGGGGCGCTCGTGTCGTCCGCCGTGCGCTCTGGGCGGCGCGATGGGCCGGTGATCCTCAGCCCGGACAGCAGCAGCCGCGATGGCCTCGTCCCGGTGGGCTACTCCGAGCTGCTCGACGACCTCACCGCGCGGGTGCGCAGCACCGCGGTGCGCGCCGCGCGCGGCCAACACCGAGGTCATCGCCCTGTACTGGCCGATCGGGCGCGACGTGCTGGCCCGCCAGGACCTGGCCGGTTGGGGCGCCGGGGTCATCGACCGCCTGGCCGCTGACCTGCGCGCGGCCTTCCCCGACCAGCGCGGCTTCTCGCGGCGGAACCTGCAATACATGTGCGCGATGGCCGCCGCGTGGCCCGCGGCCAGCGTGGAGGAGTTCGTGCAACACCCTGTTGCACATCTGCCGTGGGGTCACGTCACCGTGCTGCTGGCCCGCCTCGACGACGCCGACAGCCGCGACTGGTACGCCCAGCAGGCCGTCGAGCACGGCTGGTCGCGCGCGGTGACTGAGCACCAGATCGTGAACGGCTTGCGCCAGCGCACCGGGGCCGCGCCGTCGAGCTTCACCGCCCACCTGCCCGCGCCCGACTCCGAGCTGGCCCAGGCGCTGGCCCGCGATCCGTACGTCTTCGACCACCTCGCGCTGACCGAGCGCGCCAGCGAGCGGGAGCGCGAGCAGGCCCTGACGGACCGCCTGCAGCAGACCTTGCAGGCGCTGGGTCACGGAATGGCCTTTCGTCGGGCGCCAGGTGCGCTTCGACGTCGACGGCGACGTCTACACCGTGGATCTGCTGTTCTTCCACGTCGAGCAGCTGCGCTACGTCGTCGAGCTCAAGCCCGGGGCCTTCGACCCGGGCTACCTCGGCCAGCTGAGCACCTGCGTGGCCATCGTCGAGGACCGTCTGCGCCGGGCCGCCCACGCGCCCACCGTGGGGATCTTGCGGTGCACCGGGCGCAACGAGGCCATCGTGCGCTACGCCCTGTCAGGGGCCGCCGCACCCGTGGCGGTGGCCACCTACGACACCCTGCCCCCCGACCAGCGTGCCGGGCTGCCCGACCCCGACCAGCTGACCGCAGCCTTGACCGACGCCCTGAGCACCCCACCCGGGGGCCACCACGGTGACGGCGAACCGCCCGCGACGCCAGAGCCCAGTCCGCCCTCCTGAACCGGTCCCGTGGCCGCTCGGCCGAGGCAGATGGTCCGGTCTTGCCCCGTCGGGCCGGTTCGGCGCCTCAGAACCCCCGACGTCTCAGTACCAAAGAACTGCAACAGGACGGAGGGGCGCTGGCGAGGGACGTGCGCGGCGGCGCCTACCTCGACGGGCGGACGGTGATGATGAAGTTCTCGCCGTCGGGCACCGCCTCGCCGGTCCAGGGGTTCTCGAGGTGGCCGTCGTCCTCAGGGTCGAAGCCGCGCACGGCCCGCCCGCTGGGCACGCGCAGGACAGGCTGGGAAGGCTGGCCGGGGCGCAGGACCTGGATGTGGCGCACCCGCCCGCGCACCCGCCCGCGCACCCGCCGCTCAGCGGGGGAGTGGCGGCCGGCGTGGAGGTGCATCAGCCCGTCCTCTCCCATGGTGCGCTGGCAGTCGAGGTCGACGAGCTGGCCACGCTCGATGGCGTCACCGCAGCACTCGTGCTCCCAGCCGCCCACCTCGACCTCGACGTCCACGCCTCCATCGTCGGCCATCGTCGGAGAACGCTGGAGGCCCGCTGAGGAGCGAGGCCCGTGTTCAGGACGACGAACGCCCCGGACGCGCTGTGCGAGCTTGGCACCGCCGGCTCCGGGAGTGCCCCGTGCCCGCCAGCACCGACGTCTGCCCAGCCCCGGCGATGCGCGGTGCCTGCTCCAGCCGCCGGGTCGGCGGTATCGACACGCGCTCGTCGCTGACCCGCGACCGAGCCGGTGCGCGCGCCGCCGGGCGCCCTACCCTCGCCGGATGAGTCCCGAGTGCCGCTGGCGCGGGGCCTTCGACGACGCCGAGGTTGACGCCCTGCACGCCGAGGGCTTCGACTCACCTGACGGCGCCGGATCGCCCAGGTCGGCGCAGGTGGGCGCCCACAGCCTGGGGTGGGTCACCGCCCGCGCCGAGAGTCGTCTCGTGGGGTTCGTCAACGTCATCGGGGACGGAGGCGTGCACGCGTGGCTGCAGGACGTCGTGGTCGCCGCTGAGGCCCGTCGCCACGGCGTCGGCACCTCGCTGGTCGCCGCCGCCCGCGACGGCGCCAGGGATGCCGGGTGCGAGTGGCTGCACGTGGACTTCGAGGAGGACCTCGAGCCCTTCTATCTCGGCGCGTGCGGCTTCTCGTCGACCGCCGCCGGGCTCATGAGGTTGGCGCCGCGCTGACGACGTGGGGGTGCCCCGCCGGTGACCCTCTGCCCGTCACACCTCACGGCCGTGCGCGGCGTGCCACTCGGAGGCGAGCAGGGCGTAGGTGTAGCCGTCGACCCAGCCCAGCTCGGCGTGCCAGGAGTCCTCGATGCCGTGCTGCTCGCGGCGCATCCCGACCTTCTCCAGCACCCTGACCGAGGCGGCGTTGTCGGCGAAGCAGGCCGCGGTGACCCGTCGGACGCCGAGGTGCTCGAAGGCCGCGATCAGCAGGCCGCGCGCCAGGTCGCTGGCCACCCCGTGTCCGGCGTGGGCGGGGTCGACCATGAAGCCGATGAGGGCCTCGGTGTGCGCCGGCTTCCCCGGCTGTCCCATCCCGTCCTCGAGCTCGAGGAAGCCCATCGCCACCACCTGCCCGTCTCGCTCGGCGACGCAGGAGAAGTCGCTCTCGCTGGTGGGCACGGCCAGCCACTCGCGGCGGAAGTTCTCGGGCTCGGCGGAGGTGTGGATCATGAAGCTGTTGACCTCGGGGTCGTTGCGCACGGCGAGCATCTGCTCGAGGTCGTCCTCGCGAGCCTCGCGCAGGAGCAGGGAACCGGCGCGCAGGGGCCACGGGCTGGAGGGCATCGACGCAGCCTGCCAGGGTCGAGCACGGTTGTCGGCCCGCACCGGGCAGGATCGGGGGATGAGCGCGCGTCCGGTCACGGTGGTCACCGGCGCGGTGCTGCGCGTGGCCGGTGGGCTGTGAACGACGCGGTGCGCCGGGTGCGCAGCGGCTCGCTGGCCGCAGCGGACCACGCCCACGCAGCGCTCGTCGCCGGCGGCTCGCAGCTGGTGCTCACGGCGGGGGCGTGCCCGCTGGACGAGAGCGGCGCCACCGTCGGGGTCGGGGACGTCGCAGTCCAAGCGCGGGCGGTGATGGCGAACCTGGCCGTCGCCCTGGCCGACGCCGGGGCTGGGCTGGGTGACGTCGTGCGCACCACCGTCTACGTCGCCTCGAGCGACCGGCGCGACCTCGTGACCGCCTGGGAGGTGGTGCGCGACGCCTTCGGCCCGCACGACCCGCCGGCCACGCTGCTGGGCGTCGCCGCGCTGGGCTACGACGGCCAGCTCGTCGAGGTCGACGCCGTCGCGGCTCTCGTGGGGTGAGGGGGGGCCTTTCGTCGGTGTCCACGAATCGTGCTCGAAGCAGGTCTTGATGCCAGATCGCCCTGGCCCTGGGCGTCTCGCGCCAGGCCGCCCGTCAGCGGTTCGCCGGTGGGTGCCGGTGCGTCGAGCGCATGGTCGCCGCCGCCTCAGCGAGGTCAGGCCCAGAACGGCGTGGCGCGCTGGGCGGCCTCGCGCACCGGACCGAGGTCCACGGAAAGGACGGTCGCGGGCACGTCCAGGTGAGGCCACTGCAGCTCCAGGGACAGCGCATCCCCCTCAGGGAACGGCCGCAGCCACAGGTTCAGGTTCCGGTCGACCTCCCGCGCACCGCCGGAGCCGGTCCCATCCGTCTCGAGGAGCACCGGAGCCCGTGGATCCCCGGCGGGGCGCGGGGCGCTGTGGGGAGTGTGATCGGCGGTGGAGGCACGGCGGTGGTCAGCCAGCTCCACGCTCCAGCGAAGGCCGTTCTCCGCAGGTGCCTCCGTGCTGGACCCGGGATCGCTGTCCAGGATCGCGTTCTCGAGGGACTGCCACCGCTCGTCCGACAGATCACCTCGCCGCGCGGCGATCACCACCGAGAACCCGACGCCCGTGGGGTAGGCGGTCACGCAGCGCAGACCGACGAAGACGTTGTCGCTGCGAAGGATCGACCCGCCCAGCGGGACCACCGCACCCATGACGTCCTGCGGCGGACCGGACCACCCCGGCGTGATCTGTTCTTGCCCGTCGTCCTCGGGCAGGTCCGATGGGTCTCCGACGGATCGCATCCTCCATGGTGCCCGACCGCAGGACGCACGCCGGACTCAGGCGTCCAGGTCCACGACCCCCCGGGCGACGGCGAGGTCCTGCCACGACATGCCCACGCTCTTGAACACGTTAGGGGCGTCGTCACGTCGGACCACCGCACCGGTGACCACGTCCCGCATCGGCACGAGGTCGTCCTCGGTGAGCGCGCCCTCATCCAGGGCCTGGACCACGTCCCCCGCCTCCCGCAGGGCCGTGGCGACGTCCTCGACGACGACCATCGCCCGGCCCATGAGCCCGCCGTCGAGCTCGCGGCGGTCGACCTCGTGCGAGCCCATGGCCACGACGCAGGCGCCGTCGCGCACGAGGGAGCCGTCGAACAGCGGCGCCGCGGCGGACGTCGCGCACACGACGACGTCTGCCTGCGCGACCGCGTCGGCGGTGCCGGCGACGACGTCCGGCCCGACGTCGGAGAGCTTCTGGATGATCGCGCGGACCTTGGCGCTGTCGAGCCCGACGATCGTGACGCGGTCGAGGTCGCGGATCCCCGCGAAGGCCCTGACGTGGCTGACCGCCTGCGGACCCGTGCCGAACACGACCAGGTGCGCCGCGTCGGCCGGTGCCAGGGCGTCCGCGGCCACGGCGGAGACGGCCGGGGTGCGCAGGGACGTGAGGGCAGACCCCTCCATGAGGGCGCGTGCGGTCAGGGTCGCGGTGTCCAGCAGGACGTACACCGCCTGGATGCGGGGCAGGCCCCGTTCCGGGTTGCCCGGGCTGACCGACGCGACCTTGACCCCCGTCCACGCCGAGAGCGTCGAGGGCATGAGGAGCAGGTGACCGGGCCCGGCGGGGGTGTTGATGCGGTCCGGGTCGCTCGCGGGATCGAAGCCCTCGACCAGCGCCCGGGTGACCAGGCGTCGGGCACGGTCGGGCGAGACCCGCTCGACGACCTGTGCGGTGGTGTACCAGGTGGGCTCGAGATCGCTCATCGCGCGGCGTCCAGGCTGTCGTCCACCGTCTCGTCCGCCCCGGTCGCCGGCGGGGTGTCCTCGTGGACGCGGGCCAGGCGCGGGGCGTAGAGCACGGCCGAGACCGAGATCACCGCCAGCAGCACCAGGTAGAGCGCGATCGGCACCCACGAGCCGTCGAAGCGGTCCAGCAGGTAGGTGGCCAGCAGCGGCGCCGTGCCGCCGGCCAGCGCCGCCCCGATCTGGTAGCCCAGGGTGATCCCGGTGTATCGCACCCGGGTGGAGAAGATCTCCGACGTCAGGGTGCCGAGGGTCGCCGTCACGGGCGGCCAGATGAACCCCAGCGCCACGACGACGGCGACGAACACGGCCCAGTCCACCCGCAGGTCCAGCAGGAGGAAGAACGGCACGGCGTACAACCCCAGCAGCACGGCGCCCGTGAGGTAGACGCGAAAGCGCCCCACCCGGTCGGAGAGCGCCCCCATGACGGGGATCATCACCGTGCTGACCAGGGCTCCGAGGCTGACCGCGTTGAGCACCGAGGACCGCTCGTAGTCCAAGATACCGGTGGCGTAGCTGACCACGAAGGTGGCAAAGATGTAGAAGGGCGCCGTCTCGACCACCTTGGCGCCCACCGCCACCAGCACGGCCCGCCAGTGGTGGCGCAGGGTCTCGGCGATCGGCAGCTTGGCGACGTCGCCCGACTCCTTGGCGGCGTGGAAGGCCGGGGTCTCCCCGAGGCCACCGCGGATCCACAGGCCCACGACGACCAGCACGATGCTGGCGAGGAACGGCAGGCGCCAGCCCCAGGACGTGAAGGCGTCGTCGGAGAGGGTGCTGACGGCGGAGAAGGCGAGGGTGGCCAGGAGCATGCCCACCGTGATGCCCATCTGGGGGACGGAACCGAAGAAGCCGCGACGGTTCCGGGGCGCGTACTCATAGGCCAGCAGGAGCGCCCCGCCCCACTCACCGCCGATGGCCAGGCCCTGGACGACGCGGCAGAGGATGAGCAGCGCCGGCGCGAGCATGCCGACGCTGTCGTAGGTGGGCAGCAGCCCGATGGCCACGGTGGCGCCGCCCATCATCGACAACGTCACCACCAGCGTCTTCTTGCGCCCGATCCGGTCGCCGATGTGGGAGAAGATCACGCCCCCGAAGGGCCGGATGAAGAACGTCAGCGACAGGGAGAGGTAGGACAGCATCAGCGACAGGAACGGGTCCTGGGTCGGAAAGAACTGCCGGTCGAAGATCAGCGCTGCGGCGGTGGCGTAGAGGAAGAAGTCGAACCACTCGATCGAGCTGCCGCTGAGGCTGCCGATGAGGACCCGCCGGTAGGTGGCGCGGGTCTGGGTCGGTGCGGTGCTGGGTGGGGACATGGCCCTCGTCCTGTCGTCATCGAAGGGAGGCGTGGCGCCGAGCGCGCGGACTCTAGCGCACCAGAGCCTTGCGCAAAGTGACCAGATGGTGTCAGATCACCACCATGACTCACCGTCGCGTCATCGCCGCCATCGCCTGTGCCGGGCTCACCGCCGGCCTCACCACGGGGAGCGCGTTCGCCGCGCCCGCCGCCGAGCGCGTCGGCCCCGAGAAGAAGCCGCTGGCCGTCGGGACCGGCGGGGCGGTCGCCACGGTGGACGCCGGTGCGACGCAGGCGGGCCTGGCCGTCCTGCGGGCCGGCGGCAACGCAGCCGACGCCGCCGTGGCCGCCGCGGCGGCCCTCGGGGTCACCGAGCCGTACTCCGCCGGCGTCGGCGGGGGCGGGTTCTTCACCTACTACGACGCGGAGTCCGGCGAGGTCTCCACCATCGACGGCCGCGAGACCGCGCCGCTGGCGATGGGCGCCGACGCCTTCCTCGGTGAGGACGGTGAGCCGATCCCCTTCCGCGAGGCGGTGACGAGCGGGCTGTCGGTCGGCGCGCCGGGCACCGGGCTGACGTGGCAGCGCGCCCTGGAGGAGCACGGCACGCTCCCGCTGTCCGACGCGCTGCGCCCTGCGATCCAGCTGGCCCGCACCGGGTTCACCGTGGACGAGACGTTCCGCGAGCAGACCGCGGACAACGAGGAGCGGTTCCGCCAGTTCCCGGCCACCGCGGAGGTGTTCCTGCCCGGCGGGGAGCTGCCCGAGGTGGGCTCGACGTTCACCAACCCCGACCTCGCCGCCACGTACCAGCAGCTCGCCCGCGACGGCGTCGACGAGCTCTACACCGGCGACCTCGCCGAGGAGATCGTCGCCACCGCCCAGGACCCGCAGGAGGCACCCGGCGCCGCGCCGGTCCGCGCCGGGCTGCTGACCGCCGAGGACCTCGCCCGCTACGACGCCCCGACGCGCGCCGCCACCCGCGTGGACTACCGCGGCCTGGAGGTCTACGGCATGGCGCCGCCGTCGTCCGGTGGCTCGACCGTCGGCGAGGCCCTCAACATCCTCGAGCCCACCGGCCTGAGCTCCCTCGGTGAGGTGCCCGCGCTGCACACCTACCTCGAGGCCAGCGCGCTGGCGTTCGCGGACCGGGGCGCCTACGTCGGCGACCCCGCCTACAGCCAGGTGCCGCTGGCCGAGCTGCTCTCCGACGACTTCGCCGCCGAGCGGGCGTGCCTCATCGACCCCGACGCGGCAGCCCCGAAGCCCGTCGCGCCCGGCGTCCCCGACGGGGAGCACGGCGCGTGCCCCGAGCCGGGCACGGCCGAGGACGATGACACCGAGGGCCGCTCGACGACGCACCTCACCGTCGGCGACGCCGAGGGCAACATCGCCAGCTACACCCTCACCATCGAGCAGACCGGCGGCAGCGGCATCACCGTCCCGGGCCGCGGCTTCCTGCTCAACAACGAGCTCACCGACTTCACCTTCGCGCCGAGCGACGTGAGCGTCCCCGAGGCCAACCTGCCGGCCCCGGGCAAGCGCCCCCGCAGCAGCATGGCGCCGACCATCGTGCTGAACGACGGTGAGCCGCTCATGGCGCTGGGCTCACCGGGCGGCAGCACCATCATCACCACCGTGCTGCAGACGCTGGGCAACCGGATCGACCGCAACGACAACCTCGTCGAGGCCATCGCCGCTCCCCGCGCCAGCCAGCGCAACACCGAGCAGGTCAGCGCCGAGCCGGCCTTCATCGAGGCCTACGGCCCCGCGCTGGAGGGATACGGGCACGCCTTCACCGCGACCGACGAGATCGGCGCCGCCACCGGCATCGAGTTCCTGCCCGGCGGACTGGTCCTCGCGGCCGCCGAGACGGAGCGGCGCGGCGGCGGCGCGGCGGGTGTCGTGGACGAGGTCACCGGTGACCCGCGGGCCACCGGCACGGCGCTGGCCCCGCGGCTGGTCGAGGACTGACCTGCGGGGAAGCGTCGGGCGACTGACCTGCCGGGACGCGTTGTCCGCTCGGCCG
>JARIBR010000006.1 GCA_029258695.1 Quadrisphaera sp. | reverse complement strand
GCCGCCTCGAGCAGGCAGAGCTCGACCTTGTCGGCGCCCTCGGAGAAGATCGCGAAGTTCGTGCCCGAGCCGTCGTACGTGGCTCCGAGCGGGTAGGGGCGTCCTGGCCAGGTCTGCATGGTCCTCAATCGTCGAGCGGGCGGCGGCGCGGCGCTGGCACGTCGGCGCGGGCGCGCGACTCGCGGCGGCCGGCGGCGTCGCGGTGGCGGGTGGTGGTGCGGGGTGGTGATGGTCTCGCCGTGACAGTGTGCCTGCTCGCCGCGACCCCGGGCGCCCGCACCCGTCGTGGCGGGCTCCGGCGGGGTGGGTGGACGCGGTGGGCGAGGGGCCAGTAGAGTCATCGCTCGTCAGCCCAGCAGGGCTGCGCGGACGTGGCTCAGTGGTAGAGCATCACCTTGCCAAGGTGAGGGTCGCGGGTTCGAATCCCGTCGTCCGCTCGGATGTCGGGGCCCTCGGTGGCCTCGGGCACGGTGGAGTGGCCGAGTGGCTAGGCAACGGCCTGCAAAGCCGTGTACACGGGTTCGAATCCCGTCTCCACCTCCACCCGCTCCGCGGGTGACGGGCGATTGGCGCAGCGGTAGCGCGCTTCCCTGACACGGAAGAGGTCACTGGTTCGATCCCAGTATCGCCCACCACGAGCACCACCGGCCACCGCAGCGCCCTCCGGCCCGCGGCGGCCCGTTCCGTCCCCGGGCCGGCGCGGCCCCGCCACCAGGCACCCCCGCGCCGACCGGCGCCTAGGCTGGCGCCGTGGACTCCCCGGCCCCCACGGCTCGCCGTGAGCGCTGGGCGTGGCGTGCGCGGCTGCGGCGCAACCCCGCCAGGTACCGCATCTACCGCGGGGCGGTCGGCCTCTTCGGCGTCCTGCTGGTCCTCGTGGGCCTCGTGCTCGGCCCCTTCCCCGGCCCCGGTGGCATCCCCCTGATCCTGGGTGGGCTGGCCGTGCTCGCCAGCGAGTTCATCTGGGCCCGGCGGCTGCTCGAGCGCGCGCGCCGGCACGTCACCGACTTCGCCCACTGGGCGGGACGCCAGCCGCGCTGTTTGCGGATGGCGGGCTCGTTCTCGCTGCTGCTCCTGGTCGCCGGTGTGGTCTGGGGGTTCTTCGTCGTCGTGGGCGTCCCCGGCCTGGTCCCGGAGGTGGTGGGCGACCAGCTGGTGCGCCTCCCCGGCGTCGAGCGCTGAGCCGCTCGGCTACAGTGGCGCCTCCGGTACCACGACGGCTCGACGCGACCACGGTCGAGAACCGCCGGCCCGGGCGATTGGCTCAGCGGTAGAGCGCCTCGTTCACACCGAGGAGGTCACTGGTTCGATCCCAGTATCGCCCACCATGCACGCGCTGCCCGGCTCCGAGCCCGACCCAGCCGGCCACGACGCGCGGTTCTCCCGCCAGGGTCCGCGTCCCACCCCCGTCGCCGTCGTGGCGTCGCTCGCGCGCTACCCCGTCAAGAGCGGTGCCCCCGAAGGCCTCACGTCGGTGGCCCTCGACGACGGGGGGCTGGCCGGAGACCGCGCCCTGGCCATCCGGGACGGCGAGGGCCGCGTGCTCCGCGCCAAGGACCACCCGGCGCTCGCCCGGCTCACGGCCGACGACCTCCGCCTCGACGCCAGCGACCTCTCCGCGCGGCTCGGCGTCCCCGGTGCTCATCTGGGTCCTGCCGGCGCGGGAGCTGCCGGCGCGGGGCCTGCCGCAGCCTCGCAGGCCCCCCGGGCCGCCGTGCACCTCGTCGGGGCGGACGCCGCAGCCGACCCGTCCGCGCCGGCGGGCGCCGACCCCGGCCGCCGGGCCAACATCGTCCTGACCGGCGGCCCCGGCGCGCTGGTGCTGGCGCCCGGAGCGGAGCGCGCGTGGGTGGGGAGCATCCTGCGGATCGGCGCTGCGGAGCTCCTGGTCACCGCGCTGCCGCGCCACTGCCTCGGGGTCTACGCCGACGTGGTGACCCCCGGCGCCATCGCCGTGGGTGACACGGTGCACCTGGTGCAAAGGGGAGACCCGGCGCGCACCAGCCCGGCCGGAGCGCCCGGCCAGTAGCCTCGTCGCGTCGTCGCCCGCACCAGCGCGCGAGGCGCCGCCGAACCGGAAGGACACCCGTGCCGCAGGAGACCGCCACCACCGTCGACGGAGCACCGAGCGACCTCGCTCCCGGCACCACCGGCTCCGACCTCTACGCGCAGCGCCGCGACGTCGTGGCGGTCCGCGCGGACGGCACGGTGCTGGACCTGGCCTCCGACGTCTCGGGCGCGAGCACGGTCGAGGCCGTGGAGGTGTCCTCGCCCGAGGGGCTCGACATCCTGCGCCACTCCTGCGCGCACGTCCTCGCCCAGGCCGTCCAGGCGGTCCGGCCGGAGGCGACGCTGGGCATCGGCCCGCCGGTGCGCGACGGTTTCTACTACGACTTCGACGTCGACGTCCCGTTCACCCCCGAGGACCTCAAGACCCTCACCGCGGCGATGGCGAGGATCGTCAAGGAGGGCCAGCGCTTCGTCCGGCGCGAGGTCACCGCCGAGCAGGCCCGCGCCGAGCTGGGCGCCGAGCCGCACAAGCTCGAGCTCATCGACCTCGTCGGGCGCGCCGGCACCAGCGGCGAGGACATCGCCGAGGGCGCCTCCGCGGAGGTGGGCGCCGGCGGGCTGACCATCTACGACAACGTCCGGCGCGACGGCTCGGTGGCGTGGAAGGACCTGTGCCGCGGCCCCCACGTGCCCACCACGAAGGTGCTCGGCAACGGGTGGGCGCTGATGCGCACCGCTGCGGCGTACTGGCGAGGGGACCAGGCCAACGCCCAGCTGCAGCGCGTCTACGGCACCGCGTGGCCGACCAAGGGCGAGCTGCGGGCGTACACCGAGCGCCTCGCTGAGGCCGAGCGCCGCGACCACCGCCGCCTGGGCGCCGAGCTGGACCTGTTCTCCTTCCCCGACGCCATCGGGTCCGGCCTGCCGATCTTCCACCCCCGCGGCGGCGCGGTGCGCAAGGTCATGGAGGACTACTCGCGGCGGCGCCACGAGGAGGACGGCTACCAGTTCGTCTACACCCCGCACATCACCAAGGCCGAGCTCTTCGAGACCTCGGGGCACCTGCAGTGGTACGCCGACGGCATGTACCCGCCGATGCACCTCGACGCCACGCTCGGTCAGGACGGCGAGGTGCGCCGCCCCGGCCAGGACTACTACCTCAAGCCGATGAACTGCCCGATGCACAACCTCGTGTTCGGCTCCCGCGGGCGCAGCTACCGCGAGCTGCCGCTGCGCCTGTTCGAGTTCGGGTCGGTGTACCGCTACGAGAAGTCCGGCGTGGTCCACGGCCTCACGCGGGCCCGCGGCTTCACCCAGGACGACGCGCACATCTACTGCACGCGGGACCAGATGCGCGGCGAGCTGGCCTCGCTGCTGGGCTTCGTCCTGGACCTGCTGCGCGACTACGGCCTCGACGACTTCTACCTCGAGCTCTCCACCCGCAACCCCGAGAAGTCCGTCGGCTCCGACGCGGACTGGGACGAGGCGACCGCGGTGCTTGCGGAGGTCTGCGCCGACTCCGGGCTGGAGCTCGTCGACGACCCGGGCGGCGCGGCCTTCTACGGCCCCAAGGTCTCGGTGCAGGCCCGCGACGCGATCGGGCGCACGTGGCAGATGTCGACCATCCAGCTCGACTTCAACCTGCCCGAGCGCTTCGGCCTGGAGTACGCGGCGGCCGACGGCTCGCGCCAGCGCCCCGTGATGATCCACCGGGCCCTGTTCGGCTCCATCGAGCGGTTCTTCGCGGTGCTGCTCGAGCACCACGCCGGGGCGCTGCCGCCGTGGCTGGCCCCGGTGCAGGTGGTGGGGGTGCCCGTGGCCGACGAGTTCGCCCCCCACCTGCTCGCCGTCGCCGAGCAGCTGCGCCGCGCCGGCGTGCGCGTCGAGGTCGACCTGTCCGACGACCGCATGCCGAAGAAGATCCGCACCCACTCCAAGGGCAAGGTGCCCTTCGTGCTCATCGCCGGGGGCGACGACGTGGAGGCCGGTGCGGTGTCCTTCCGCTACCGCGACGGCACCCAGGACAACGCGGTGCCGGTGGCCGAGGCGGTCGAGCGCATCGTGGCCGCGATCGGCGCTCGGGTCCAGGTGTGAGCGAGGGACGACCGGCCGACGTCGAGGACGAGGGTCGCCTCGCGGGGGAGGCCGACGGTTTCGAGCGCCTCTGGACCCCGCACCGCATGGTCTACGTCAGGGGCGAGAACAAGCCGTCACCGGGCGGAGCGGAGCACGAGTGCCCCTTCTGCCGGGCACCGACCCTGCCCGACGAGGAGTCGTTGATCGTGGCGCGCGGCGAGCTCGCCTACGTGCTGCTGAACCTCTACCCGTACAACCCCGGCCACCTGCTGGTGTGCCCCTACCGGCACACGTCGTCCTACGTGGACCTCAGCGGTCCCGAGGCCGCCGAGGTCGCCGCACTGACGCAGACGAGCCTGCGGGTCCTCGCCGACGCCTCTGCGCCCCATGGCTTCAACCTGGGGATCAACCAGGGCGAGGTGGCCGGGGCCGGCATCGCCGCGCACCTCCACCAGCACGTGGTGCCCCGCTGGGGCGGGGACGCGAACTTCCTGCCCGTCGTCGCCCGGACCAAGGCCCTCCCCGAGCTGCTCGCCGACACCCGCGCCACGCTGGCGCGCGCGTGGGTGGCGCGCGGCGAGCCCGGGACGGCGACGCCCTGAGCCGCCTCGGGAGCGACCTGACGCGGCGGGCGGGCGGCGGGTCGGGCGGCCGGGGCCCTCGCGCGGGCCGGCGCGCCGATACCCTGCCACGGCCATGCTGAACACCGTCGCGCGCGCGCGCACCGAGGCGATCTTCACGCCGCTCGCGCGTCTGCTCCACCGCGCCGGGGTGAGCCCCGACGCCGTGACCATCGCCGGGACCGCCGTCGTCGTCGCGGCCTCGCTCGGGCTCCTCGCCACCGGTCACCTGTGGGCGGGCACGCTGGTGGTCGCGGTCGCCGCGTTCGCGGACAACGTCGACGGCGTCCTCGCGCGCATGACGGGCAGCTCCGGTCCCTGGGGAGCGTTCCTGGACTCCACGATGGACCGCGTCGGGGACGCCGCGCTGCTCGGGGGCATCGCCGCCTGGTACATCGGCCGCGGGGAGCAGCCCGCGGTCGCGCTCCTGGCGGTGGGGTGCCTGGCGCTGGGGTCCTTCGTGCCCTACGCCAGGGCGAAGGCCGAGGCGCTGGGGGCCACCGCCGCCGTCGGGGTCGCCGAGCGCGCCGAGCGGCTCGTCGCGGTGCTCGTCGGGACCGCCGCCGTGGGCCTCGGAGCGCCGGACTGGGTGCTCGGCGCGATCCTCGCCCTCCTGGCTGCCGCGAGCGCCGTCACCATCGTCCAGCGGGTCCTGGCGGTGCGTGCACAGCTGCTGCCCGCGCGCCGGTGAAGGCCCTGCCGGCCCGGGGCCCGCGCCGCCCGGACCTCGCCGCCGGGGCGCTGCGGCTCGCGCTGTCCGGGCGGGTCCGCGCGGTGCCCTCGTGGCTGGTCCACGGCGTGGGCGTCGTCGCCGCCGACCTCGTGTGGTGGCGCCGCGGGCCGGGGGTGGTCCAGCTCGAGGAGACCCTGTCGCACGTGCTCACCGGTGTCTCCCGCCCGCGGCTGCGCGAGCTCTCGCGGGCCGGCGTGCGCTCCTACGTGCGCTACTGGTGCGGGCTGGTGACCGTCCCGCGCCTGGGGCCGGCTGCGCTCGCCGCCAGCGTGCGCGCGCGCGGGCTGGAGCCGATCGCGGACGAGCTGGCGAGCGGGCGCGGCGTCGTCGTCGCGCTCGGGCACCTGGGCAGCTGGGACCACCTCGGCGCGTGGGCCGCGGCCACGCTGGTCCCCGTGACCACCGTCGCCGAGCGGCTGGACCACCCGGGGCTCTTCGAGGCCTTCACCGCCGCTCGGGCCCGCGCCGGCGTCACCGCGCTCGCCCTGGACGACCCGTCGACCGCGCCGACCCTGCGGCGCGCACTGGCCCGCGGCCACCTCGTCGCGCTGCTCGCCGACCGCGACCTGTCCGGCAGCGGCGTCGCCGTGGACCTGCTCGGCCGCCGTGCCCGCTTCGCGCCCGGTCCGGCCACCCTGGCGGTCACCACCGGTGCCCGGCTGTTCTTCGCCGGGGTCACCTACCGCCGCACCGCGTCGCCGTGGTGGACCCTCGCTCCGTGGCGGCGGTGGGGCCTCGACGTGGAGATCACCGAGGTGCCCGTCGCCCGGCCCGGGGACGCGCCGGCGGGGGCGCCGCGCCGGGCGGCCCGGGCCGCCGCCGTGCGCAGCGCCACCCAGGCGTGCGCCGACGCCCTCGGCGCGTGCGTGGCGGAGCACCCCCAGGACTGGCACGTGCTCCAGCCGGTCCTCACCGGCGACGGGGACGACGGCTCCGACGAGGACGACCGGGGCGGCGCGGCGCACGGCACGGCGGCGGCTGCGGTCCCGACCAGCCAGCCCGGCCCGCGGGGGCACCCGTGAGGGTCGGCCTGGTCTGCCCGTACTCCCTCGACGTCGCCGGCGGGGTGCAGCGCCACGTCCTCGACCTCGCCGCCCACCTGCGGGGGCTCGGCCACGACGCGGCGGTGCTCGCGCCGGCCTCGACCGCCACGACCGTCCCAGCGGGGGTGGACCCCGTCGCCGGCAGCGTGCCCGTGCCGTACAACGGCTCGGTGGCACGGGTGGCCTTCGGGCCCGTGACGGCGCGGCGGGTGCGCACCTGGGTCCACGACGGCCGCTTCGACGTCCTGCACCTGCACCAGCCCGTCGCCCCGTCCACCACCCTGCTGGCGCTGTGGTCGGCCCGCTGCCCCGTCGTGGCCACGTGGCACATGGCGCGCTCGCGCTCGCGGGCCCTCGAGGCCGCAGGTCGGCTGCTCCCCGCCACGCTCGCGCGCATCGACGCCCACGTGGCGGTGAGCGAGGACGCCCGCACCACCGTCGCCGACCACCTCGGGCACGACGCCGTGGTGATCCCCAACGGCGTGGACGTCGGCGCGTACGCGAGCGCCACGCCCGACCCGCGCTGGACCGGTGCGCGCTCCGGGCGCGCGCCCACGGTCGCCCTGGTCGGCCGGTACGACGAGCCCCGCAAGGGCGCCGGCGTGGTGCTCGCCGCGCTCCCGGCGCTCGCCGCGGCCCACCCGGGCCTGCGGGTGCTGGTCGCCGGGCACGGCGACCCAGCGGCGCTGCGGGCGGGCGCCGGCGAGCACGCCGAGCACCTGGAGGTCCTCGGCGAGGTGACCGAGGCGGACAAGCGCGCCCTCATGGCCTCGGCGGACGTCGTGCTCGCGCCGCAGACCGGGGGGGAGAGCTTCGGCATCGTGCTCGTCGAGGCGATGGCCGCCGGGGCACCGCTGGTCGCCAGCGACCTGTCGGCGTTCTCCGCGGTGCTCGACGGCGGTGACCTCGGTCTCCTGTTCCCCGCCGGTGACGCGGGCGCCCTCGCCGCCGCGGTGACGAGCGTCCTGGCCGACCCCGCGGCCGCCGGGGCGCGGGCCGCCCGTGCCTCGGCGCAGGCGTGGCGCTACGACTGGGGGCCGGTGGCCTCGTCCGTCGTGGACGTCTACCGCAGCGTCGTCGACGGCGTGCCCGGTCTCGCGCGCAGCCGCGTCGTCTGAGCGTCCGCGCCACCGCCGCGGCCCAGCGCCTACGCTGCGCGCTCGTGGGGGACGACGCCGAGGTACCGGTCAGCCAGCTCGGGGACGACTGGAGGGCGGGCGACGACGGCGTGATGGAGCGCGACGCGGCGCGGGCGATCGTCCTCGCCGGTCCGCGCGGCGCGCAGCACCTGCTCATGGTCCGCGGCCACGACGTGGACCAGCCGGGGCGCTCGTGGTGGTTCACCCCCGGCGGCGGCATCGAGCCCGGCGAGGCACCCCGCGTCGCCGCGGCCCGGGAGGTCGCCGAGGAGTCGGGGCTGGTCCTCGACGCCGACGCGCTCGTGGGTCCGGTGTTCACCCGCCGGGCGGTCTTCGACTTCTTCGCCCGCACCTGCCGGCAGCGCGAGGTGTTCTACCTCGCCGAGCTCGAGGCTGGACCCGAGGCCCTCGGTGACCTGGCCGACGCGGGGTGGACCGACGTCGAGCGGGCCACCCTCGACGAGCTGGCGTGGTTCTCGCTGGCGGACCTCGCCGAGGTCGAGCGCTCCGGGGTGGAGGTCTACCCCGCGGGGCTGCCCGCCCTGGTCGCCGGTCTGGTCGACCGCCTCGCCGAGCAGCGCTGGGACGGGGAGCCGGTCGACCTCGGCGAGGCACCCTGACCCGGACGTACCATGGCTCGGTGACCTCGAACGCTGCCTCCGCCACCGACGCGCCCGCCCCGACCCCCTCCGACGACGAGGACCGCGCCGCCCGGCTCGGGACCGACCGTGTCAAGCGCGGCATGGCCTCGATGGTCAAGGGCGGCGTGATCATGGACGTCGTCACCGCCGAGCAGGCCCGCATCGCCGAGGACGCCGGGGCCACCGCGGTCATGGCGCTCGAGCGCGTGCCGGCCGACATCCGCGCCCAGGGCGGCGTCGCGCGCATGTCCGACCCCGACCTCATCGAGTCGATCATGGCCGAGGTGTCCATCCCCGTGATGGCCAAGGCCCGCATCGGCCACTTCGTCGAGGC
>JARIBR010000333.1 GCA_029258695.1 Quadrisphaera sp. | reverse complement strand
GCCAGCGTGCGGCCCATGTCGACGTCTCCCTCAGCACTTGCGCGGTCAGCATGTGAGACGAGAGTATCGCCTCGTGGACGAGGGTAGCGGAGTCGGCGTGCTGGACAAAGCCATGGCGCTCCTGAGGGTGGTAGGTGAGCGACCGGCGTCCTTGGCCGACCTCGTGGCCGGCACCGGCATCTCCCGGCCCACCGCCCACCGGCTGGCGCTCGCGCTGGAGCACCACGCGATGCTGGGCCGCGACGAGCGCGGGCGCTTCGTCGTCGGGCCCCTGGTGGGCGAGCTCGGGGGCGGGGCCGGCGGTGACGCGCTCGTCGCCGCAGCCGGCCCGGTGCTGCTCGCCGCGCGCGACGCCACCGCGGAGAGCGCGCAGCTCTACCGCCGGCGTGGCTCCTCGCGGGTGTGCGTGGCGGCCGCGGAGCGCCCCGGGCACGGGCTGCGCGACTCCGTCCCCGTCGGGGCGGTGCTCACGATGACGGCGGGCTCAGCGGCCCAGGTGCTGCTGGCCTGGGAGCCGGATGGGCCCAGCGGTGAGCTCCCGGCCGACGCCACGTTCGCCGCCGCCGACCTCGCCGCGGTGCGCCGGCGCGGCTGGGCGCAGAGCGCCGGGCAGCGCGAGGCGGGCGTCGCGTCGGTCTCCGCGCCGGTGCGCGGGCCCGGCGGCGCGGTGGTCGCGGCGCTCTCGGTCTCCGGACCGATGTCACGCCTGGGGCGCACCCCCGGCCGCACGCACGCCGAAGCGGTCCTGCGCGCCGCGGCGGCGCTCGAGGCCGCCACGGCCTGAGGGACGCCTCGCGACCCGCACCATGGGGGCATGAGCGACGAGCCCGACGACCAGCCCGACGACGACGCGGACGACGGCCCGGGCGAGCGCTCGCAGACCACCGGCAGCCAGGACGACCCGCCCGTCCTCATCGTCCTGCGCCCGATCGGCACCGCCCTGCCGCTGGGGTTCTTCTCCCTCTCCCTGGGGATGGTCCTGCTCGGCGCGCAGGGCGTCGGGTGGATCCCGCCGTCGGAGCAGCAGACCCTCGGCGTCCTCATCGCCGCCTACGTCTTCCCGCTCGGTCTGGTGGCCTCGGTGCTGGCGTTCGTCGCCCGCGACGGCCTGGGCGGCGCCACCCTGGGTCTGCTCGCGACGTCGTGGCTGGCCATCGGGCTGGTGTCCATCACGACGGCGCCGGGCAGCACGTCGAACGCCAGCGGCCTGTTCCAGGTCGCCTTCGGCGGGGTCCTGCTGGTGGTGGCGGCCGTGTCCGTGCGCGGCAAGCCGCTCATCGCCGCGGTCCTCGTCCTCGCCGCGGCCCGCGCCGCCCTCGAGGGCCTGTACCAGCTGACCGACGCGGCGTCGCTGACCACGGCGGGAGGCGTCGTGGCTTTCGTGCTCTCCGCCGTCGCGGTCTACACCGGAGCCGCGCTGCTCATCGAGCACATGTGGCCGAAGGCCGTCCTGCCCATCTTCCGGCGGGGCCAGTCCGCGGCGGCCGCGTCCGGCCAGGTCATCCCCCCGTCGTCCAGCATGTCCGACCAGCCCGGGGTCCGCGGGGAGCTCTGACGCCCCTCGCCGACCGCGCGCTCACCTCTCACCCCCGCTCACCCCGCCCCTCAGCACTTCGTCGACGAAGTGCTGAGGGGCGGGAGCTCACGGGTGCACTTCGTCGACGAAGTGCTGGGGGACGGGAGCTAGCGGGCGCACTTCGTCGACGAAGTGCTGAGGTGGGTGGTCAGGACCCGGTCGAGCGTGCAGCGTCGACGAGCGCCTCCATGAGCCGGCGATCGTGGGCGTCCTCCTCGGGGTGCCACTGGACCCCGAGGACGAACGGGTCGCCGGGCAGCTCGACCGCCTCGACGGTGCCGTCGTCGGCGCGGGCGCTGACCACCAGGCCGGCGCCCACCGCGTCGATCGCCTGGTGGTGGTGGCACTGGGCGTCGACCGGCCCCTCACCGAGGATCCAGGCCAGCCGCGTCCCCGGGACCACGCGTACCCGCGTGGCGCCGAAGCTCGTCGGCGCGGGGCTGTGGCGCTCGTGGCCCACGACGTCGGGCAGGTGCTGGTGCAGGGTGCCGCCGAGGACGACGTCCAGCAGCTGGAGACCGCGGCAGATCGCCAGGACGGGGATCGCCGCGTCCAGGGCCGCCGCGCAGAGCTCGCGCTCCCACGCATCACGGTCGGGGCGAGCGTCGTCGGTGCGAGGGCCCCGCGTCGCGCCGTACAGCGCCGGGTCGACGTCCACGCCGCCGGTCAGCACCAGCGCGTCGACGCCGGCCACCACGCGGCGCACCACCGCGGCGTCGACGCGCTGCGGCGGGAGCAGAACGCTGATCCCTCCGGCATCAGCCACCGCGTCACGGTAGACCGCGGGCAGCACCACGGAGCGGCGGTCCCAGCCGCCGGTGATCGACGCCTCCAGGGCGGTGGTCAGCCCCACGACGGGCAAGGCGGTGCCTCCGCGCGCTCGCGCCGGCACGCGCGCCTGGCCGAGCGACCAGGACGGGTCCACCGAGGTCATGCCGCGCGCTGCACCCGCGTGCCGGCCACCCGGTCGTGCAGGGCGCACCCGCTCCCCCGCACAGTGGTGACGACCAGGCCCTGCCGGCGCTTGCCCAGGGTCGCTGCGCGCGGCCCGGACTCCTGGCGGGCAGCGAGCACCGTGGCGACCAGCGGCGGC
>JARIBR010000315.1 GCA_029258695.1 Quadrisphaera sp. | reverse complement strand
GGGCCCCGTCGAGGGCGCCGGCGTCGAGCGCGGACGCCCAGGAGACGAAGGCGCGCGCGTCATCCGGGGGCAGGCCCTCGTAGGAGGAGGTGACGATCACCGTGGCGCCGTCGGCGGGCAGGTCGTCCACCCCGGCGTCGAGGGGGTCGAGCCTCACGTCGAAGCCGCGCTGGGCGCCGTCGGAGGCCAGACGCTCGGCGAAGGCCCGGGAGGTGCCGGCGTTCGAGCCGTGCAGCACGCGCAGGGGCGTGCCGTGGGCGTCGGCGGTGGAGGCCGTGGTGAGGCTCCGGGTGCTGGCGCCGGTGGGCGCGGCCTTCGTGCTCGGCGCGACCGTCACGTCGCGGCGCCTCGCGCGGACGTACAGGCCCTTCGGCTTGATGGTCAGCGTCTGGGCGATCTCCAGCTCGTAGCCCGGGTCGTCGGCGGTGATGTCGAAGCGCTGCAGCATCATCGCGAGGAACAGCGTGGCCTCCTGGAGGGCGAACCCGCGCCCGATGCAGGATCGCTGGCCGTTGCCGAACGGCTTCCAGGCGTTGGCGGGGAGCTCCCTCGCGTTCTCGAAGGTGAAGCGCTCGGGATCGAAGACCTCAGGGTCGGCCCACACCGACGGGTCCCGGTGCAGCCGGGGGATGAGCACGAGGACGATCTGCCCCCGTCGGATCTCGTAGCACCCCCCGATCACCTCGGTCTCGGCGCGGGGCTGCAGGGCGAACGCCGGGGCGGTCGGCCACAGCCGCAGGGACTCCTTGAGCATGGCCTCGAGGTAGGTCAGGCGGGAGAGGTGCCCGAAGGCCGGTGCGTCGGCGCCGCAGACGTCGTCGACCTCGGCCTGGGCGCGGGCGAGCACCTCGGGGTGCTTCATGAGCTGGTGGAGGGTGAAGGTGAGCAGGCCCGAGGTGGTCTCGTGGCCGGCGATGAGGAAGGTGACCAGCTGGTAGCGGATGTTCTCGTCGGACAGGTGCTCGCCGGTGGCCGGGTCGGTGGCCTCCAGCATCGTGTCGAGGATGTCGCTCTGCCCGTCCGGGAGCGGGTGGCGGCGACGGTCGGCGACGAGCTGGTCGGCGACCTCGTGCATGAGGCGGGTGTCCTCGTCGTACTGGTGGGCGGCGCGGCGCTTGAGGCGGTTCTGGATCGGCAGGCGGCTGGTGCGGTTCCCGGACTCGACCAGGGCGCGGACCATGGCGGCGACGAACGGGTTCATGCGCTCGCTGTAGAGGCTGTTGAAGCGGTGGGTGAACGAGCACAGCGCGATGGTGTCCAGCGTCAGGCGCGTGGTGTCGTCGGCGACGTCGATGGCGGCGCCCGGGCCCATCCGTTCCCACTTCAGCAGCAGCTGGTCGGCGATGTCGACCATGCCGTCGGCCATGTCGCGCAGCGCGGCGGGGCCGAAGGCGGGCATGAGGATGCGGTGGGCGGCGCCCCAGGTGGGTTCCTGCGTCTCGGCGGTGAAGAGCCCGTCCCCGGCGAAGCGGCGCACGTCCCGCAGGGAGGAGGAGAGCAGCTTGTCGAAGCGGGACTCGTCGCACAGCTCGTCGACGAGCTCCTGGCTGGAGACGACGACGAGCTCGCGGCCGGGCAGGGCGAGCCTGAAGATCGGGCCGTGATCGGCGGCGAGCTGCATGAGGCCGAGCACTCCGTCGCCACCGACGAGATCGGGGAGGTTGCCGACGAGCGGGGTGGTCCTCGGCTGGGGGATGGCGACCAGGTGGTCGGGGGCGGTGGTCACGGTGTCGGTCACGAGATCCTCGGGGTGGGACGGCGACGATGCGCGGACGCGTTGGATGCACTGATGTATCGAAACTCTACTCCGGTCACCGGATCTGCGCGCACGGTGACGCCGGCGCGGCGACCCGCTACGCAGCGGGCGCCCCGCCGCGTAGCGTGCTCAGGTGAGCGCTGCACCCGACGCCGACGCCGACGCCGACGCGGACGCCGAGCAGCCCCGTCCCCGTCCGACGCGCCGGCGCGCCGCCACCCGCGAGCGGCTGCTGGACGCGGCGTTCGAGGTCTTCGCCGCCGACGGCCTCGGCGCCGCCACGGTGGAGGCGGTCTGCGACGCCGCCGGCTTCACCCGCGGCGCCTTCTACTCCAACTTCTCCTCCCTGGAGGAGCTGTTCCTCGCGCTGTTCGACCGCCAGGCCGCCGTGCTCCTCGAGCGGGTCGAGGCCGCGGTCGAGGCGCTGGGCGGGCGCCCGGCGACCGAGCCGCTGGACGCGGTCGTCGATGCCGCGGTGGAGACCGTCCTGGCTGCCGGGGCGGCGGAGAGGGCGTGGTGGGTGGTCTCCTCGGAGCAGGTCCTCGTCGCGGCGCGCAACCCCGCGGCTCGCGAGCGCCTCGCCGCCCACCAGGAGGCGCTGCGCGCGCGGCTCGGGCCCGTGCTGGCGGCGGCGCTGGTGCGCGCGGGGCGGCGTCTGGTCATCACCGAGGACGACCTGGCGCGCCTGGTGCTCGCGGTGCACGACGGCGGTGTCGCGCAGTCCCTCGTCGACCCGGCGTCGGTGCCCTACGGCCGCCTCGACCGCCTCGCCCTGCCACCGCTGCTGCTGGGGGTCACCGAGCCGGCGCCCTGACGCAGCGCCTCCTGCGGTGATCACCGGGCGACCGGGCTCCCTCGCGGTCATCCTTCCGCCATGAGCAGTCGCGGCGCTCGCCGCCCCGGTGAGCGGTGGGCGGTGCTGCGCCACCCCGTGCGGGCCTTCAGCCCGCTGGCGCCGCGGTGGCTCGCGCAGGTGATGGCCTCGAACGACACCCCGGTGCCCTGGGCCGAGATGGTCCGCCACGCCGTCTCCGTCACCGTGCCGGTGCTGGCGGGTTTCCTCGTCGGTGACGTCGCGCTCGCGGGGCTCCTGGCGCTGGGGGCGTGGCTGGCGGCGAGCTGTGACGGCGGGGGAGCCTTCGTCCGGCGGGGGTGGTCGATGGGCGTCGCGACGCTCGCCGGCGTCGTCGGCATGCTGCTGGGGACCGCGTCGTCGCAGGACGTGACGTCCTGGTTCGTGGTGCTCGCCGTGGTCGCCGCGGTCTCCGCCGTGATGAGCGCGGTGAGCGCGGACCTGTCCAACGCCGGGCTCCAGCTGCTCATCTACTTCGCCATCGGGGCCGGGCCCCTGGCGGAGGTGCCGCCGGAGCGCCTGGTGCTCGCCTCGCTGGCGGGAGCGGGCTGGGCGCTGGCGATGTCCTGGGTGCTGACCCTGGTGCGGCCGCAGGGCGACGTCCCGCGGCGGGCGGTGGCCGCGGTGCTCGACGCGCTGCTGCTGGTCGTCACGACCCAGCGCCGTCGCGACGCCGACGGCGGTGACCCCGGTGACGGTGACCCCGGCGACGGCGACGGTGACGGTGACGGCGAGGGCGACGGCGACGGTGGCTCCCGGGGACCGGGGCGCGACGACGCAGCGGAGCCGGCCACGGAGGACGACCCCGCGAGCGAGGCGCCTCACGCCAGCGAGGGGGTCGTCCTGACCCGCCGGCTCGAGGGTCCCCGCGCCGGGGCCACGGCGGCGCTGGCCCACGCCTACGACGCCGTGGTGGCGGCCCGCTCCCGCTCCGTCGGTCCGCGCCGCGACCTCGACCGCCTCGCCGCGGTGCTCGACGCCGCCAACGGCGTCGCGGCGAGCCTGCTCTCCCCGCGGGCGGCACGCCTGCCGGACGACGACGCCGACGTGCTCGTGCGCCGGATCGAGGCGGTGCGCGCGCGCGTCGTCCGCGCCCCGGCCGTCCAGCGCTTCCAGGCCGTGCGCCACCCGCTCCAGCCCCGCTACGGGCCCGGCGAGGAACCCTCGGCCGACGAGCGGCCGGTCGACGCGGCGACGACGTCCCTGGAGCGGGCGGCGGCGGCCGAGTCGATCGAGCGCTCCCCGTGGTCGGGGCGGTGGCAGCGGCGCGACCTCCGCACCCTCGTCGCCGGGCCGACGACCAGGCGCTACGCCCTCCGGCTCATCACGACCCTCCTCGCCGCCCAGGCGGTGGCCCTGCTGCTGCCCGTGGAGCGGTCCTACTGGGTGCTCATGACCGCCGCGCTGGTGCTCAAGCCCGACTTCGGGTCCGTCTTCGCGCGCGGCCTGCAGCGGGTGCTCGGCACCGCCGCCGGGGCTGCGCTCGGCGCGATGGTGCTCGTGCTCACCCCCGACGGACCGTGGATCGTCCTGCCCGTCGCGGTCCTCGGCTTCCTCCTGCCGCTGGGGGACAGCCGCAACTACGGGCTCATGTCGACGTTCCTCACCCCCCTGGTGCTCGTCTTCGTCGAGCTCAGCGCCGACGTGCCCGCCGGCCTCGTCGGCGCGAGGGTGCTCGACAGCGTCATCGGCGCGGGCGTCGTCCTGCTCGTCGGCTACCTCGCGTGGCCGGGCACGTGGCGCTCGCGGATGCCCGAGGACGTCGCCACGCTCGTCGACGCCCTCGCGGACTACGCCGCGGTCGCGCTGACGGAGGGGCCCTCGGTGGTGGCCCCGGCGCGGCGGCGCGCACAGGGTGCGCTGACCGACGCGCGGGCCCGGCTGCAGGCGGCCCTGGCCGAGCCGACGCGGGCTGCGCAGGCGTCCTCGGCGTGGTTCCCGCTCATCACGTCGCTGGGGCAGGCGGTGGATGACCTCCGCGACGTCTCGATCCTCGCGGTGGGCGCCCGCGAGCGCGGCGTGGACCTCGGGGGGCGCGACGACGCGGCCGCGGTCTGCGCATGGTTGGGGGAGCTGGCTGCAGCGGTCCGCGCCGGCCGTGAGCCCGCTGACGTCCAGCTCCCGAGCAGCGGCCCGCTCGCGGACGTGGCGGAGGACCTGCGGGCGGCCCGGCGCACGATGGTCGGGCACGGGTGACCAGCACGAGCCTCGGGGTGGTGGCCAACGTCGTCGGCCTCGTCCTCGGGCGGCTGACCGCCTCCGACGCCGCGGCCTCGCTGCTCGTGCTCGACGCGGCCAACGGCGTGGCGACGAGCCTGCTCGCGCGCTCCGCGCAGACCCTCGACCGCGACCACGCCGACGAGCTGGTCCCACGTCTGCGGGTGGCCCGGGCCGACGTCGTGCGCCGTCCCGCCAAGGACCGCACCGACGCCGAGCGCCCCGGAGCCGGCACACCGGTGCCCGCGAGCGACGACGTCCGTGAGGCCCGCGCGCCCGTGGACGCGGCGATGGCGGCGTTCAGCGCGGTGAGCTTCGAGGTGGGGACCAGCCTGCTCGTCGAGCGAGCCCGAGGACCTCGGGCTGCCGAGCGGGGGACCGCCGGCGGTGGTGGCTGAGGACCTGCGGGGAGCCCGGCGGCCGATGGTCGGCAGCGCACCCTCCACCCCCGGGCCCGTGCCGGGTCCCCGAGCCAGCGCGGCGCCGACGCCCTGAGGCCGGACCGGCAGGCACGATGGGCCCGGGACCGACCGTCTCGGTGCGCGCCGAGGTGCTCCCCGCCATGCTCTGCCCATGGACGGACGCGGCGGTCGTGGTCGTGGCGGGGGCATCGCAGCGCTGCGCCGCCCCGTCCAGGCGTTCCGGCCCCTGGCGCCCCGCTGGTTGGGGGAGGTGATGGCCACCAGGGACGCCCCGGTGCCGTGGGCGGACATGGTGCGCACGGCCCTGTCCGTCGCCGTCCCCGTCCTGGTCGGGTTCCTCGGCGGCGCGGTCGCCCTGGGCGGTCTTGCGGCCCTCGGCGCGTGGCTGGGCGCGGGCGGGGACAGCGGTGGGGTCTTCACGCGCCGGGCCTACCGCATGGGTGTCGGCGTGGTCGCGGGCGCCGGTGGGCTCGTCCTCGGGCGGCTGACCTCCGGTGACCCGGCGAGCTCCCTCGTCGTGCTCGCCGCCGCGGGCGTCGTCGCCGCGCTGCTCAGCGCGGTCAGCGCGGACCTGTCCTACGCCTCGCTCCAGCTGCTCATCTACCTCGCGGTGGGTGCCGGGCCGCTCGACCGCGTGCCCCTCGGGCCGCTGCTGCTGGCGACCCTGGGCGGAGCCGCGTGGGCGCTGGCGCTGTCGTGGGTGCAGACGGTGGTCGTGCCGCAGGAGGACGCGCCGCGCAGGGCGGTCACCACGGTCCTCGACGCGCTGGTCGACTCCGTGCGCGAGCACGAGCGCGGGTCCGGTGTCGTTCCCGGCGCGCAGCCCGGCGCAGGGGAGGTGCCGGGCGCCGGACGGCTCAGCGGGCCCTACGCCGCGGCGACCGTGGCCGTCGCCCGCGGGTACGACGCGGTGATCGCCGCGCGGGCCCGCTCCTTCGGCCGCCGCTCCGACCTCGACCGCCTCACCACGATCCTGGAGGGTGCGAACGGAGTGGTGACGACGCTGGTCTCGTGCGGCGCCGAGCCCCTGCCCCCGGAGGAGGCCGACGCCGTGGTGCGCCGGCTCAAGGGCGTCCGCGCCCGCGTGGTCTCCCGCCGCCTCGCTCCCCGCGGCCTCGTCGCCCCCCGCCCAGTCCCGGGCCCGGGCACGGGCCCTGGCACGCACCCCAGCGGGGGGCGCGGCGGCGCCGGCCCTCGAGCGGAGCTGGTCGACGCGGCGTTGAGCGCCCTCGAGCACAGCCTCGGCCGCGACGACGCGAGGGATCGGCTGCCTCACGGGCGACGAGGTCCCGGGGAGCTGCTGTCCGCCATCACGGGTCCTGCGACGCGGGTCTACGCGGCGCGGCTCGTCATCACGCTCCTCGTGGCGCAGGCGGTCGCCCTCGCGGCGCTGCCCCAGCACGGCTACCTGGTGGTGCTGACCGCCGCGCTGGTGCTCAAGCCGGACTTCGGGTCCGTGTTCGCTCGGGGGGTGCAGCGAGTCCTCGGCACCGTGGTCGGTGCCCTGATCGGCGGGCTGGTGCTGCTGCTCGTCCCCTCGGGCCCGGCGCTGGCGCTGCCAGCCGCCGTGTTCGGGTTCCTCCTGCCGTGGGGCAGGAGCCGGAACTTCGGTCTGATGGCCGTCTTCCTCACGCCGCTGGTGCTCGTCTTCGTCGAGATGAGCGGCGGGTTCGCGCCCGGCCTCGCCAGCGGCAGGGCCCTCGGCACCGCGCTGGGGGCCGTCGTGGTGCTCCTGGTGGGCTACCTGCCGTGGCCGAGCACGTGGCGCTCGCACCTCGAGCTCGACGTGGCCGCCTTCGTCGACGCCGTGGCGGACTACGCACGGGTGGCGCTGCGGGGCGTGCCGTCGGTGGTGGTCCC
>JARIBR010000312.1 GCA_029258695.1 Quadrisphaera sp. | reverse complement strand
AAGCGTCAGCGCGTCGAGGTCGGGGCGCTGCGAGCCGTCGGTGACGCCGGCGACCGTGTCGCGGGCCTGCCCCAGGTCGGCGGCGAGGTCTTCGTGCAGCGCGGTGACGGTGGTGCGGATCTGCTGGAGGCAGACGCCGGCCTCGAGGAACCGGCGCACGATCTTGAGCAGCAGCACGTCGGTCGCGAGGTACAGGCGCGCGGGGCCGCGGCCGTGGCCCACGGTGCGCAGGCTGGGCTCGCAGAGCCCGGCGCGTGCCCAGTAGTCCAGCTGGCGGTACGTGATGCCGGCGGCCTGAGCGGCCACCGGTCCGCGGTACCCGACCTGCGTGGTGGTGCTGGCGTCGAGGGCCTCGCTCGGGGAGACGGCGCTCTGCGGGCCCGTGCTGGCGTGGCCGGACGACCTCTGGCTACCGGTGCCCATCGGCAGACCTCCGCTCCTGCCCCGCAGGGCTCCTTCGTCGACAGCCCCGGCGGGCACCTCGATGAGCCGCGACGTCCCACGGCGCATCGTGCTCGGCGTCGGACGGGACGCTACGGGTCGAGATCGAACCCGTCAACGATCCTCCCGTGATATCACCGCGTGTCGTCATCAGTAACGCCGAGTGTTCACTTGTGGGTGACGGGAGCCGCCTCAGCGCGCCGGTCCCCGAGGTCCCTCGTCGCCGCCGGGCCCGGGGTCGCCGCCGGGGCCCTGCTCCTGGCCGCCGGGCTGCTCGAAGTCCTCGGCGCTGACCTGGTCGAGGAAGGTCCGGAAGCGCTCGACCTCGTCCTCGTCCTCCGCCGGGACGGGCATCCCCGCGCGCTCGAGCACGTCGTCGGCGCCGAGGATGGGGCACTGGGCCCGCAGGGCCAGGGCGATGGCGTCCGAGGAGCGCGCCGGCACGACGACGCCGGAGGCCAGCACCAGCTCCGCGTGGTAGACGTTGTCCACCATGGAGGTGATCCTCACCTGGGTCAGGGGTGCCCCGACCGCCACGAGGACGTTGTTCAGCAGGTCATGGGTGAGGGGTCGCGGTGACTCCACCCCCTGCTGGGCGAAGGCGATGGCCGACGCCTCGGGCGCCCCGATCCAGATCGGCAGGAACCTCTCGCCATCGATCTCGCGCAGCAGCACGATCGGGTTGTTCGAGGGCATCTCCACCCGTACGCCGACGACTTCGAGCTCGCGCATCTGCTCACCGTAGTGCCGTGCCCGGGAGCCGGCCTGGCGCCCTCTCGACGCCGGCGCCGCTGCGCCGGGTGCTCAGCGCGAGCGACCGGCCAGCTCGGTGGCCAGCAGCGCCGAGCGCAGCTCACCGAGGGTCTCGCTCAGGGCCGCGGTGACGCGCTGCGCCCGACCGTCGACGTCGTCGCCGCTGCGGACGCGGCGCAGCGGCGTCGCGATCTGCTCCACCAGAGCTGCTTCCCGCTCCGCGGCGGTCTTGAGGACCCTCAGGTGGCGCGGCTCGATGCCGTGGGCGCCCAGCGCCGCGGCGGCGCGGACGACCTGCTCCGCGGCGGCGGCGTCACCGCTGTCCAGGGGGCGGGGCAGCAGCGCGTGGGCGATGAGGGCGTCGACGAGGGCGACGTCGCCGGCGGCGACCTCGACGAGCCCGGCGAAGCTCGCGCGGGCCGGCGCGGACGTCGCCGGCGCGGCGGTGGCGCGCTGCGGCCTCGCGGGAGGCTCCTGGAGCGGGCCGGAGGTCGTCGTCGCGGGCGGCGTCGTCGCGGGCGGCGCGGGCGGCGCGGGTCGTCGCCCACGAGGAGCGGCAGGGGGTCCTGGCGCTCGGGTGGGCTCGGTCTGCTCCTGCGTGCTGACGTGGTCGGAGGTCAGCTCGCCGCCGGGTGTCTCGGGCGGCTCCGGCTGCGGCGGTGGTGGCTGAGCGGGTTGCTGACCCGCAGCGTCCGGCCCCGGCGGCGCGACGGGCGGGAGCTCGGGGTCCTGGCCGGCGTCCAGCGCCGCGAGGTGCTCCCCGATGACCCTCAGGGGCAGGTAGTGGTCTCGCTGGAGGGTGAGCACGAGGCGCAGGCGGGCCACGTGGGCGGGGGCGAACTTGCGGTACCCCGACGGGGTGCGCGCTGGCGTGACGAGACCTCGCTCTTCGAGGAAGCGCACCTTGGAAGGGGTGATGTCGGGGAACTCCGCCCGCAGGCTCCCCAGGACCTCACCGATGGTCAGCAGGTCGGCGGGCGCGGGGCGCCGGCCCGGCGCCCGCTCCGGGGTGCTCAAGGCCTCGCGCTCATCCCTGCTCGTCCTGCCCGTGACCCTGGGTGTGGTAGGTGAGGCGGTACTTCCCGATCTGCACCTCGTCACCGGCGTCCAGCGCCCGCAGGTCCACGCGCTCGCGGTTGACGTAGGTGCCGTTCAGGCTGCCCGTGTCGCGTACGGAGTACCCGGTGTCGGTGCGCACGAAGGCGGCGTGGCGCCGTGAGACGGTGACGTCGTCGAGGAAGATGTCCGTGCCGGGGTGGCGCCCGGCGCTGACGTGGTCGGCGTCGAGGAGGAAGCGCGCGCCGACGTTCGCGCCGGACTGCACGATGAGCAGCGCCGAGCGCGGGGGCAGGGCGGCGATGCCTCGGAGGTCCTCACCGGTCAGCGAGGCGTCGGCGTCACTGGCCGCCGCCGACCCGGGGCGCTCGTGGTGCGCCGTGGCGTCGTCCCTCAGGGCGGCGAAGGTCGCCGTGGCGTCAGGTCCGCTGACCTCGTCCTCACCGTGGCCGCTCACGTGCGATCTCACCTCCATCGCAGGGCCGCCCGACGGTCGAGGGCTCCTGGCGCCCGACTGTAGTGGCCAGCGGCCACGGGCGACGCGACCTGCTCCGCGAGCGCGTCGCCTCCGGCTCGCCGACGGGCAGGTCGTCCGCCGCGCCGCCTCTGACGGTCGTGGTGCCGACGGTCGTGGTGCTCCTGGCCCGGCCGGTCACCGCTCGGGTGCTCGGTCGTCCCCGGCGCGGCGAGCTCCCGGCCCCTCGCCGCTCTGCGTCGCGCGGCGGTACGCGTCGGCGTCGAGGAGCTGCCCGGGTCGCTCGGGCTCGTCGAGGTCGACCTCGACGAGCCATCCCTCGCGCTCGGGGTCGGCGTTGACCAGCTCCGGGCTGCCCGACAGCGCGGTGTTGCGGGTCACCACCGTCCCGGTGACGGGT
Source organism: Quadrisphaera sp. (assembly GCA_029258695.1). The sequence continues at coordinate 1,582 of JARIBR010000312.1, read as the reverse complement.
GCGAAGAGGTCGGCCACGGTGATCGTCGACTCGACCTGGCCGTACACCTCCCCGGCGAGCAGGCGGGTGCCGGCGTCGGGCAGGTCGAGGGCGACGACCTCCCCGAGGTGGGTCTGGGCGAAGGCGCTCACGCCGAGGCGCCGGCGCAGCGCGGGGCGCTCGGGATCGGGGTCGAGACGGGCCACCCAGTGGTGCTCGAGGGACCACCCGTGCGGTGCTGGGCTGCTCACGGGCGCTCGTCTCCCTCGGGGTCGGGGTCCTGGGGTGACATCACGGCCGGGGGCGCGGCGTCGGCGACGACGCTGATCTCCACCTCGTCGAGCTGCTCGACCTCTCCGGTGCCCCCGCGGGCGGACACGGTGGGCAGCACACCTCCGGGGAAGCTCATCGCGGACGCGAGCGTGGCGGGGTCGCCGATGGCGGTGAACTCGAACGGGGCGCTGACCACGGTGGCGTCGACGATCACGGAGGACGCCTCGGCGGCGAGGTCCCCCGGGGGCGTCGCCGCCGAGGCGGGGTCGTCGGGGTCGGCGACGACGTAGGTGGTGGCGACGACGCGCACGTCACCCAGGGAGATGGCCTCCGCGCCGGCGTCGCGCAGCTCCTGGACGGCGGAGAGCAGCAGCTCCGCGTCCGCTCCGGCCCCGGACAGGGTCAGCGCGATGCCCGGGCCGCTCGCGGGGGCGGTACCGGCGAGGACCTCGAGGACGTCCAGGCGCTCGCGCGCGACCTCGCGGGCGGCGCGGGAGTCGCCGCTGGCCGCGCGCAGCTCCTCGCGGGTGCGGACGAGCTCGGCCGCCTCGGCCTGGAGACGGTCCGCGCGCGTGGAGGTGCGCTCGAGCAGGGTGATGAGGTCGGACTGGCGCAGCGTGGACAGGTCGGTGGCGTCCTGGTCGCGCACCGTGGTGACGAGCCCGAGGCCGAGGAGCAGGCACAGCGCCCCGGCGGCGAGCTGGGAGCGGGTGGCCCTGGGGCGCAGCGCGGCGACCAGGCGGGACCTCCCGTCGGGCTCCTCGGGGGGGTCCGTCGCCAGGGGCGGGTCCGGTGCCTCCCGTGCCTGAGGCGGCTCCGGCGGCTCCGGCGGCTCCGGGTGCTCCGAGGAGGAGGAGGGGCTCATGCCTTGAACAGGTGGCGTCGGATGGCGGCGGTGTTGGCGAAGATCCTGATGCCGAGGACCACCACCACGCCCGTGGACAGCTGCGCGCCGACCCCCAGCTGGTCACCGAGGTAGACGATGACGGCGGCGACGACGACGTTCGAGGCGAAGGAGACCACGAACACCTTGTCGTCGAAGAGCCCGTCGAGCAGGGAGCGCAGGCCCCCGAAGACGGCGTCGAGGGCGGCCACCACGGCGATCGGCAGGTAGGGGGCCAGCACCGGCGGCACCGCCGGGGTGAGCACGAGGCCGAGGACGATGCCCAGCAGCAACCCCGCCACGGCGATCACCGCGCGCTCCGGTCGGTGGGTGAGGCGGTGGCGTGGCGCAGCATCTCGACGCTGCCGGCGGGCAGGTGCAGCCGGCGGTGGGCGGTGGAGGTGACCTCCACGTCGTAGGCCTCCTGCAGCGCCGCGAGGTACGCAC
>JARIBR010000172.1 GCA_029258695.1 Quadrisphaera sp. | reverse complement strand
CCGCCGACCTCGCGCACGGCCTTGGGGTCGACGTTGGACGTGGTGCGCGAGACGTCCTTGGCCAGCTCGGCCGACGCGGTGATGGAGTCGCCGCCGACGTAGTCCAGGGCCGCGTCCACGCCCTCCGGGGCCAGCTCGCGCACCGCGGCCACCAGGCCGTCGCCGTACTCGACCGGCTCGGCGCCGAGGGACGCGAGGTACTCGTGGTTCTTCGCCGACGCGGTGCCGATGACGCGGGCGCCGCGGGCGATCGCGATCTGGACGGCGAGGTGGCCCACCCCTCCGGCGGCGGCGTGGACCAGGACGGTGTCCCCGTCACCCACGCCGACGGTGTCGAGGGACTGCAGGGCCGTGAGGCCGGCCAGCGGCAGCGCCGCGGCGACCTCGAAGGAGACCCCGGCCGGCTTGTGGGCCAGGTGGCGCGTGGAGGCGGAGACCTGCTCCGCGTAGGTGCCGTCGGAGACGAAGTCCTTGCGGACGTAGCCGAGCACCTCGTCGCCCTTGGCGTAGTCGCGCACCGCCGGGCCGACGGCCGCGACGACCCCCGAGGCGTCCCACCCGGGGACCAGCGGCAGCATCGTCGGGAAGGCCTTCTGGAGGTAGCCCTCGCGGACCTTGAAGTCCACGGGGTTCACCCCGGCGGCGCGCACGTCGACGATGATCCCCTCCGGCGCCAGCAGCGGCCGCTCACGCTCGCCCACGTACAGCACGTCGGGGCCGCCGAACTCGTCCTGGAGGATCGCTCTCATGCTGGGGTGAGCAGCGCCGGCGCCGCTGATGTTCCTGCTCTGCCCCGATCCGAGGACGTCCTCTCAGCGGTGCTGGCGCAGGCTCATCGCCCGCTGGGCCTCACGGTCGTCCTGCTTCGCGCGCAGCGTCTGGCGCTTGTCGTACTCGCGCTTGCCGCGCGCCACCGCGATCTCCACCTTGGCGCGGCCGTTGGTGAAGTACACCTGCAGCGGGACGATCGTCCAGCCCTTGTCGGACGTGGCGCCCGCGAGCTTGGCGATCTCGGCGCCGTGCAGCAGCAGCTTGCGCTTGCGCCGTGGCTCGTGGTTGGTCCACGTGCCCTGGGTGTACTCCGGGACGTGCATGTGCTCGATCCACGCCTCGCCGTCGTCGATGGAGACGAACGCGTCCACCAGGGAGGTGCGCCCGGCGCGCATGGACTTCGTCTCGGTGCCGGTGAGCACCATCCCGGCCTCGTAGGTGTCGGTGATCGCGTAGTCGTGGCGCGCCTTGCGGTTGCGGGCGACCACCTGGTGGGTGCCCTCCGCGCTGCGGCTGCCTGCCAGCGCCCTGCCGCGCTTGGGGACGTCGCGCCCGGGCACGTGCACCTGTCGCGCAGCGGGTTTGGCCATGGCGCCAGTCTACGGACGACTCCTCGGGGACCTGGGTGCGCCGTTCAGCGCAGCCAGGGCAGCGCGTCCACCGGGGTGCCGTTGATCCGCACCTCGAAGTGCAGGTGGCACGCGGTGCCCACGCCCGTGGCCCCCGAGTAGGCGACGAGCTGCCCGCGCCGCACCTGCTGCCCGGGGGAGGCCGCGAACCGGGAGAGGTGGGCATAGCCGGTCGCCACCGGGCGGCCGGCCACCGTCCCGTGGTCGATGCCGAGGTAGTTGCCGTACCCGCTGATCGACGTGGCCGTGACCACCTGTCCGTCAGCAGCGGCGTAGACCGGCGTGCCGCACTGCGCGCCCATGTCCGTGCCCGCGTGCAACCGGCGCACGTGGTACACGGGGTGCACCCGGTACCCGAAGGGCGAGGTCATCCGGAAGCCGCCGGCCAGCGGCGAGGCGAGGATTCCCGACGAGGGGGCGATCGACGACGGGGCCCGCGACGACGTGCCCCCGCTCGACGGCGGGCTCGAGCGCGGCGGGGCCGACGAGCCCTGGCGACGGGCCGCCTCGGCGGCAGCGGCGGCTGCTGTGGCCGCCTCCTCCGCCGCGCGCTGCTCGGCGCGGGCACGCAGGGTGTCACCGATGCCGTCGGACTCCGACTGCGCCGCGGTGACCTGCTGGGAGTACCTCGCCTCCTCCTCCTGGAGGGTGGCCAGGGCGCTGGCGCGCTGGGTCTCCAGCGCGTCCAGCTCGGCCTTGCGTGCCGCCGCGGCGTCCTGGGCCTGCGCGGTGGCCGCGACGTTGTCCTCGGCCTGGGCCTTGAGGGACGCCACCTCCTCGCGCACCGCGCTCAGGCGCGCCTCCTGGTTGGTGCGCACCGCCTTAGCCTCCTGCAGGCGCTCCAGCGCGACGGACTGGCTGCGGGTGGCGGCGTCGACCATGACGTAGCGGTCGGTGAAGTCCTGAGGGCTCTCCGCCTCCAGGGCGACGGCGAGCGACGAGTCGATCCCCCCGCTGCGGTAGGCCTGGGCGGCGATGCGCGCCAGCGAGGCGCGGGTGACGCCGATCTGCTCCTCGCCGGAGGTGATGGCCTCCGGCGCCGCCACCTCCTCCTGCTGGGCGGCCGCGAGCCGGCTCGCGAGCGCGGCGTCCCTCGCGCGGGCCTCCGCCAGCGCCACCTCGGCGGACTCGAGCTCGGCCTGCGCGGCGGGCTGGGCCGCGGTGACCTCGTCGAGGGCAGCGCGGGCGGCCGCCGCCGAGGCCGACGTCGCGTCGAGCTCCTCCTGCGCCGCGGAGCGCTGGGACTCCAGCTGCCCCTGGCGCTGGCGCAGCTGCTCGTCGCTCGCGGCGGCGGCCACCGAGGAGGGCACGACCACCAGGGCGAGCGCGGCGGCGACCATCGCGGCCGCGCGTCGCTGGGTCGCGGGCGTGACCCGCGGCGTCCCGGCCGACCTCGACGGCTCCGCGAGGTGACGGGGGCCGGCTCGGCGCGGGGCCGGCGTCGCGCTGTGGCGGGCCATCAGACCTTCAGGTGGCGGGAGAGGGTGACCAGGGACGAGACACCGGCGAGGAGGATCCCGGCGACGAAGAGCCCCGGCGCCACGAGCCACACCTCGCGGGTCCCGATCCAGCTGAACAGCGGCAGGGTGGACGTCAACCACCCCTGGACCCCGAAACGCACCGCCGCCCACAGCGCTCCCGAGGCCAGCGCCGCACCGATCACGGCGGCGATCACGCCCTCGAGCAGGAACGGCAGCTGGATGACGGCCTTGGACGCCCCGACCAGGCGCATGATCCCCGTCTCGCGGCGCCGGTTGAGGGCCGAGAGGCGGATGGTCGTGGCGATGAGCAGCGCCGCGGCGATCGTCATGACGACGGCGAAGCCCCCGGAGACGGCGGTGAAGACGTTGAGGACGGCGAAGAAGCGGTCCAGCAGGCGCCGCTGGTCGAGCACCTCCTCCACCCCGTCCACGCCGGTGAAGTACTGGGCGACGGCCTGGAACTGGGTGGGGTCGACGAGCTTGACGCGGAAGGACTCGTTGAGCTGGTCAGCGCTCGCGGCGTCGCCGATGCTCGTGCCCGCGAACTGCTTGGTGAAGCGCTCGTACGCCTGCTCCTGGGACTCGAACTCGTACGTCTGGACGTAGGGCGCCAGTGTCGGGGACTCCAGCGCCTCGACGATCTCGTCGCGCTGGTCCCCGTTGACGGCTCCGGCCGTGCACGTCGGCGCCTCCGACTCGGCCGTGCACAGGAAGATCGAGACCTCGACCCGGTCGTACCAGTAGTCCTTGAGCGCCCCGATCTGCAGCTGCAGGAGCGCGCCGGCGCCCACGAAGACGAGCGAGACGAAGGTCACGAGCACCACGGACACCGTCATCGCGGTGTTGCGGCGCAGGCCCTCGGCGATCTCGGAGAGCACGAAGCGCACGCGCACGGCTCAGCCCCTCCTGCTCGGCTCGGGAGCCAGCGGCCCGGCGCGGTGGGCCGGCGCCGAGCCCTCGCCGCGGCCGCTGCTCGCGGGTGCCGCGGGACGGGCGTCCGGGTCGTCCCAGCCACCGAGCCACGACGGTCCGGCCTCCCATCCCGAGGCATCGTCGGCCGCAGGCGCGTCCCACGGCTCCGTCCAGGGTTCCTGGCCGTCGGCCGCGTCGCGCTCCTGGTGGGCGACCTCCTCGGCGCGGGCGGCGAGGACGGCGTCCGCCGCGGTGGCGACGACGTCACCGAGCGGGGCCAGCGGCACGTAGAGCCCCTGGGCATCGTCACGCACCACCCGACCCTCGTGCAGGCCGACGACCCGCTTGCGGGCCTCGTCGACGATGGAGGTGTCGTGGGTGGCCATCACCACGGTGGTGCCGGCGCGGTTGATGCGCTCGAGCACGCGCATGATGCCCCGCGAGGTCTCCGGGTCGAGGTTCCCCGTGGGCTCGTCGGCGAGCAGGATCTGGGGGCGGTTGACGTAGGCGCGGGCGACGGCGACGCGCTGCTGCTCCCCGCCGGAGAGCTCGTGCGGCAGCCGCCTGCCCTTGTCCGCGAGACCGACGAGCTCGAGGGTCTCGGGGACGACCGGGGCGATGTGGTGGCGCGAGGCCCCGATGACCTGGAGGGCGAAGGCCACGTTCTCGTAGGCGCTCTTGTTCGCGAGGAGGCGGAAGTCCTGGAAGACCACGCCGATCTGGCGGCGCAGGTGCGGAACCTTCCACGAGTGCAGCCGGGCGACGTCGCGCCCGGCGACCATGATCGAGCCGGAGCTGGGCACGTCCTCGCGCAGGACCAGGCGCAGGAACGTCGACTTGCCCGAGCCCGAGCTGCCGACGAGGAAGACGAACTCCCCGCGGTCCACGTCGAGGCTGACGCGGTCGAGCGCCGGCGCCGAGGACCTGGGGTAGATCTTCGTGACGCTCGCAAAGCTGATCACTGTCGTTCCCGTCCGCTGAGGAGACCTGTGTGACTCGTGTGACTGACGTGGACGATGAGCATGATCTGACGAGATTAGCCTCGTCCGTCACGCTCGGTGTTCACATCGAGCTCTACTTGGCGTGTCGCTCGCCGCACGGTCTGTCAACGATAGGTAACGGCAGGTCGTGCCGTCACCTTGACTGACGCACTCTGTGAGGACTCCCAGCCAGCACCGGCACCGCTGATCGAGGAGGCTCCTCGGCGCAGGTCAGCCCCCGCTGAGCACGGGGATCAGGCGTCCGCGGCGCGCTCGAGCTGGCGACGCCAGCGGATGCCGTTCTCGAGGAAACCGTCGATCGCCCCGTCGAAGACACCGGAGGTGTTGCCCTCCTCGTGCTCGGTGCGCAGGTCCTTCACCATCTGGTACGGGTGCAGCACGTAGGAGCGCATCTGGTTGCCCCAGCTTCCGCCCGCGTCGGTCTTGAGGGCGTCCAGCTCCGCCTGGCGTTCGAGGCGGGCCTGCTCGAGGAGGCGGGCCTGGAGCACCCGCAGCGCCGCGGCCTTGTTCTGCAGCTGGCTCTTCTCGTTCTGGCAGGAGACGACCACCCCGGTCGGCAGGTGGGTCAGGCGCACCGCGGAGTCGGTGGTGTTCACGGACTGCCCGCCGGGACCCGAGGAGCGGAAGACGTCCACCCTCAGGTCCTGCTCGGGGATCTCGATGTGGTCGGTGGACTCGGTGACGGGCAGCACCTCGACCGCCGCGAAGGACGTCTGGCGCCGGCCCTGGTTGTCGAACGGGCTGATCCGCACGAGGCGGTGCGTGCCCTGCTCCACGGACAGCGTGCCGTAGGCGTAGGGCGCGTGGATGGCGACGGTGGCCGACTTGATCCCCGCCTCCTCGGCGTAGGAGGTGTCCATGACGTCGACCTTGTAGCCGTGGCGCTCGGCCCAGCGCAGGTACATGCGCAGGAGCATCTCGGCGAAGTCCGCCGCGTCCACCCCCCCGGCCTCGGAGCGGATCGTCATGAGGGCCTCGCGCTGGTCGTACTCCCCGCTCAGCAGGGTGCGGACCTCGAGCTCGCCGAGCTGCTTCTGGATGGACCGCAGCTCGCGCTCGGCCTCGGCGTCGGTCTCGTCGGCGGTCGCCACGTCGTGCTCGGCGCGCGCCTCGTCCGCCATCGAGACGAGGACCTCGAGGTCGTCGATGCGGGCGCCCATCTTGAGCACCCGCTCGAGCTCGGTCTGCGCGTGGCTGAGCTCGCTCGTGGTCTTCTGGGCGGCCTCGACGTCGTCCCACAGGTCCGGCGCGGACGCGGCGGCGGACAGGTCGGCGATGGTGGCCTGGAGCTGCGCGACGTCGGTCACCTCGCGGATGGTCCCGTAGGTGGTGCGCAGGGCGGCGATCTCGGAGGGGAAGTCGGTGGCGGCCACGACAGCCCAGGCTACGCCAGGGGTGGCGCGGAGATCGGCGCTCGCGCCGCCCCGGGCCGAGGACCCCTCACGGGGGTCACCGGCCCGGGCGCCGCTCACCTCCCCGGCAACGGCCGCGCGGACGTCGCGTCGAGGACGGCGGCGCGGCGACGCAGGCGTTCGGCCCTGGTGCGCAGGCGCTCCGCGCTCGCGGACCGGCGCGCCGCACGCCGCTCGACGCGGCGGCGCTCGGCGGCGCTGCGCGCGGCCTGCTCCCGCTGGGCGCGAGCGACGAGCTCGGCGTGCTGCAGGCGGGCCAGCATCAGGTGGGGGTCGTCCATGGCGTTCTCCTTCCTGGTCTCGGGGGTGCTCGGCGCTGCTGCTCAGAGCGCGACGGGGTGCTTGCGGGGACGGCCCCGGGGTCGCTTGCGGGCGACGACGGCGCCGTCGACCACCACCTGCCCGCCCCAGACGCCCCACGGCTCGCAGCGCGCCAGGGCGCCGTCGAGGCAGGGCTGGCGCAGGGGGCAGGTGGTACACAGCGCCTTGGCGGTCTCGACGTCGGCGGGCAGCTCGGCGAACCACAGGTCGGGGTCGTGGGTCCGGCAGGGAGGGTCCTGCGGCGGGGATGGCACGTCGGTGCTCCTCGGTGAGGCGGTGCTCGTCACGGGGCGCGCCCAGCGCGCTCCCCCGTCGGAGGGCGGCGTGCGGGCGCGTGCGCGCACCGCCACCCGGACGGACCCGTCGACGGGCCAGGGGCGACGACGACCACGAGGTCGTCACGGCGGTGCGTGAGGAGATCAACCGGCCGCGCGGCGCGGGAGCTGATCGAGGGTGCTGGCGCGGGCGATCGCGCGCAGACCTAGCCGAGGAGGTGGGCGCCGAGGTGGCGCGTCACCGGGGCTGCTGACCCGGGGATCGAGGCGTGGCCTCGCCCCTTCGTGGGCGCGCCGTCGCGCTCGGTCAGATCCCTGCCGAGGTACCCGTCCCCGAGGGGGAAGGCCTGGAGGCCCGAGAGGCGCGCGATGACGGCACTCTTCTGCTCGTCCATGGGGCACCTCCAGGTCCTCGGCCGCCGCGGTCGCGGCGTTCCCGGTCGGCTGACCGGTGCTGAGGACAGTAGAGGGGCGCTTCGTCGGGGCGCAAGGTATTTACCGGCGCCGTCACCCGACGGCGTCCGGCAGGCAGGTCACTCCCCCGCGAGCACGCCCAGCACGGCCTCGCCGTAACGGTCCAGCTTGGTGGGCCCCACGCCGGCCACCGTCGCCAACGAGGTGCTGGACGTGGGGCCGAGCTCGGCGATGGCCACGAGCGTCGCGTCGGTGAAGACCACGTAGGCGGGGACCTTCGCCTCGGCGGCCACCGAGCTGCGCCACTCGCGCAGCCGCTCGAAGACCGCCTCGTCGTAGGTGGGCGGGCAGTCCTCGCACCGGCCGACCTTGCGCTCCGCGCCGGTGGCCAGCACCTTCCCGCAGGAGCGGCAGACCTTCGCCTGCGCCCGGCCGCGGCTGCGCTTCGGCGTCGCCGCACCCGCCGCCCGAGGAGCGGCGCTCTCCCCTGGCCGCAGCCCGTCGAGGAAGCGCGAGGGGTTGCGGTTGCCCCGCCCGCCGGGGGTGCGCGCCCTCGCCCACGACAGCGCCAGGTGCACGCGTGCCCGCGTCACCCCGACGTAGAGCAGGCGCCGCTCCTCCTCGACAGCGGCGGGGTCGTCCTGGGAGAAGGAGATGGGCATGAGCCCTTCCGTCAGGCCGGTGAGGAAGACCGCGTCCCACTCCAGGCCCTTCGCGGCGTGCAGCGAGGCGAGGGTCACGCCCTCGACGGACGGGGCGTGCTGGGCGGCGTCCCGCTCGTCGATCTCGGCGACGAGGTCGGGCAGGCGGGCGCTCGGACGGGCCTCGGCGATGTCGTCGGCCAGCGCCGCCAGCGCCTGGAGCGAGGCCCACCGCTCGCGCACGGCCCCGGCGCCGGCCGGCGGCTGCGCGCTCCACCCGGCCCCGGCGATGACGTCACGCACCACGTCGCCCAGCGGCGCGGACCCGTCGTCGCTGCGCTGGGCCCCGCGCAGGAGCACCACGGCCTTGCGGACCTCCGGGCGGGCGAAGAAGCGCTGGCCACCCTTGAGCAGGTAGCCGATGCCGGCCTCCGACAGCGCCTGCTCCAGCGGCTCGGACTGCCCGTTCGTGCGGTACAGCACGGCGATCTCCGAGGCCGGGGTCCCCTCCTCCCTGAGCTTCTGGATGCGGGCGGCGATCCCGGTGGACTCCGCGACGTCGTCGTCGTAGGCGGTGAAGGACGGCGCGGGGCCCGCCTCGCGCTGGGA
>JARIBR010000260.1 GCA_029258695.1 Quadrisphaera sp. | reverse complement strand
TCAGGAGGCGCTGGGTGGTGCGGTGGTCGAGGTCGAGCGTCAGGTCGCGCGTCTGGGTGCGGCGCGGTTGCGCCTGCTCGCGGAGGCCGACACCCGCAGTGTGGGCAAGACCTCCGGGGCGACGAGCACGGGGGCGTGGTTCGCCCACGCCACCACCTCGCGCCGGTCGGTGGCGGGGGCGCACGTCGGTCTCGCCGTCGCGGTCAACGGCGAGCTCGCGGCGACCGGTGATGCGTTGGCCGCCGGAGCGTTGAGCGTGGACCACGCGGGGGTGGTCCACCGCGCGATGTCCCGCCTGCCGCGCGACCTTGACACTGAGACCCGGGGGCGCTGCGAGGCGTTCCTGGTCGAGCAGTCCGCGGTGTTCGAGCCCGCTGAGGTCGCTGTGATGGGGACGCGGATGCGCAGGGCGTTGCGCGATGACGAGGGGCGCGCGGCCGACCGCGAGGAGGGACGCCTGCTCGCCCGGGAGTCCCTGTCCTTGGTCGCCGATGACGATGGCGCGTGGCACCTGCGCGGGGTCCTCGCTCCGGAGTCCGGGGCGCGGTTGCACGCGGCGTTGGACCCGTTGAGCAAGCCTGCGCCGGCGGCCGGTGGGGTGCGCGACGACCGTTCGGCGGGGCGGCGCCGTGCTCAGGCGTTGACCCACCTCGCGGACACCTGGCTGAGTGGTGTGGGATCCACCGGGGCGGTCCCGTGGACCACCGCTGGCGACGGGCGCGGCGACGATGACGGCGGCGGACGCAGTGACGGTGACGGCGACGGACGCACCGACCGCACTGGTGACCTCACCGGCGACCCAGGGCCCGCCACGCCAGGCAGCGCGGGGCCGCTGCCGGGCTCGGCGCGCGCCCACCTGACCGTCACCGTCCCGATCTCCGGGATCCTCGGCTCTCGTGATCCCGGCGCCACTCCGGGGTGCCTGGAGGGTGGCTACCCACTGTCCCCGGCGACGCTGGGCGCGATGGCGTGTGACGCGGTGGTCACCCCGGTCCTGGTTGACGGCGCGGGGTCACCGCTGGACGTGGGACGGACCCGGTACGCCTTCCCGAGGCGCCTGCGCGCGGCGATCGTCGTGCGCGATGGGCACTGCACGTTCCCGGGGTGTCGGCGGCCACCGGCCTGGTGCCAGGTCCACCACCTCGTCACCTACACGGCCGGCGGGCCGACGAGCGAGCGCAACGGCGCCCTGCTGTGCGGCTATCACCACCGCATCGTCCACGCCCGCGGCTGGCGCGGTGAGCTCGACGGCGCCCGCGTGATCTGGCACCCACCCCGTACGGAGGACCCGCACGTCCCACCCCCACCCTGGGTCGGCGCCCTCGAGAAGCTCGTCACCGCCTGGCGAGAACGATGGGCCGGCTCTGCAGAACCCCGCGCCGCCTGAACGACACCCGTTGCTCCGGCACCCGCTGGCAATGCCGGACGCGGCCAGACGCTGGCAATGCTCGACGCGCCGTCACCGACCGCGCCGTCACCGACCGCGCCGTCACCGACCGCTCCGTGCCGTGCCGCCGTGCCGCCGTGCCGCCGGGGTCGGGGCCGTGCCGGGGCCGTGCCGCCGCGGCACCACCCCGAGACGAGCCCCAGAGTCACTGCCGGGGACGCATCGTCATCCACGGCTGCGGACGGGTGAAGCGACATGGCGAGGTGCGTCGGCGGAGGTGGCCTCACCGTGCGGACGGTGGCACCCCGCTCGCTGCCCCCGCTCGCTGCCCCCGCTCGGTGGACGCAGCGTCGAGCGGCCGTCGTCGATGCTGTCCGCCCCATCGTGGAGGTCCTGTGCTCGCCCGACGACTGGTCGCCTCCCTGATGGCGATCGGCGCCGCGCTCGTCGCGCTGGCCGTCGTCGCCGGGGAGGTGACCGGCACGCCCATGGTGGTCCTGTTCAAGGACGCGTCGGTGGCCGCCAAGGAGCTCCGCGACGGCGGCCCCACGACGTACGCGGGCAGCTTCTACCTCGGCGCCGTCAGCACCCTGACGATCGCCGTGTGGAGCGCCGTCGCCTCCCTGAGCGCCTTCGTCGCCTGGTGGTGGAAAGACGCTCTCGCCGCCACCTTCGCAGTCCTGGTGGCAGTCATGGGCACCGACGACGCGCTGCTGCTCCACGAGAGCGTGGGGCCGTCCCTCGGCGTGCCGGACCTGGTGTGGCCAGCGATCTACGGAGGGGTGAGCGCCGTCCTGCTCTGGCGGCTCGTGCGCGCTCGGGCGACCGGACCGGCGGTGGCGCTGGTCGTGGGCCTGGCGCTCCTCGCCGAGTCCGTCGCCATCGACGTGCTCGACGAGCTGGTCCTCCACCTGACAGCCGGGTGGCTGATCGTCGTGGAGGACGGCTCGAAGCTCGTCGGTGCGCTGGTCTGGCTGGCCGTGCCCGTCCTGCTGCACGTCCACCACGACCACCTCGCGGGCGGGACCCGTGCGCTCAGCGGTGCGGCGAGGTCTCGCGGTGCTCGTGCAGGTCCGGCTCGCGCTCCAGCCCGCGGAGCCCGTTCCACGCGAGGTTGACGACGTGTGCGGCCACGGTGGACTTGTCCGGCGCCTGCTCACCGAGCCACCACTGGCCCGTCAGCGCCACCATCCCGACGAGCATCTGCGCGTACATCGGCGCACCCGTGGCGTCGAAGCCGCGGCGGTCGAGCTCCTCGGCGAGCAGGTTCTCCACCTGCCCGGCGACGTCGCCGATCAGGGAGGCGAAGGTGCCCGTCGTCCGGGTGACGGGAGAGTCCCGCACGAGGATGCGGAAGCCGTCGGTGTTGTCCTCGACGTAGCCGAGCAGCGCGAGGGCCGCCCGCTCGAGCAGCAGTCGCGGGTGGGAGCGGGGCTCTCGGACGAGGGCTCCCGTGATGGCGTCGAGCAGGGCTCGGACCTCGCGGTCGACCACGACGGCGTACAACCCCTCCTTGCCCCCGAAGTGCTCGTAGACCACCGGCTTGGACACCTGGGCGGTGACAGCGATCTCCTCCACGGACGTCGCCTCGAACCCGCGGTCGGCGAACAGCGACCGGCCGACGTCGAGGAGCTGCTCGCGCCGCTGCGCCCCGGTCATGCGGATCCTCGTCACGACGTCGATCTTGTCACCGCCGGCAACGGTCTGCGGCAGCCACCGGCCGCCCGGTCCGTGAGCGTCCACACGTGCCAGCGTCAGCCGCCAGGCCCTCCAGTGGCGTCGTCAGACGTGAAGAGATCGCGTGCGATGGCGATGACCGCAGCGACGACCTCGACGACCGTCGCGCCCAGTCAGCCGATGATGGCCCGGTCGCTGATCTGCCACTCGTTCACGACGGCGTAAAAGAAGA
>JARIBR010000236.1 GCA_029258695.1 Quadrisphaera sp. | reverse complement strand
TTGGGCCATGGTCCGCAGGACGCACAGCTCCAGGACTCCTCGCAGCCACTCGCTGTGGGTGGCGTCGGGAGTCACAGGTACATGGTCCCTCTACTCAGACCATCTGTCTAGCATCTCTCGTCGCCGGTCTCGAACCGCCCGCTGCGCCGGTCTGGGTCGACGGGATCGCTACCGCGGCGCTGCGGCCCGGGCGACGGTGTCGCTGGAGTCGGCGCCCTCCCCGGCGACCCTGCGAGAGTCTCGGTACGGACTCGTCACCCCCGACGCCGCGTGTGTCGTCGGGGCGTCGTGTCTCGCCCCCGGTCGTCGCAGAACCGTGGAGCTGCGACAGCGCCCTGATCAGGGAGCGCGGGGGCGACCGCGGACAAGCCTTCCGCCTGGAGACGGCGCAGTGGTCGAAGCGCGGCCTCTGACCGCAGCCGGGGCCTCCCAGAGCAGGATCACCCGAGATCCGGGCTGCTCACGCCGGGTAGCCCTCCGCGCCATCGCTGGTGCCGAGGGTGAAGCTGGCGCGGCATCGTGCAGCACGAGAGGCGTTGTCCCGAAAACGTGATCATCGACGTCGGCGCCCACGCGCTAGCGTCACGGCGTGACGCCGACGTCGGGACGGGCTGCACGCCTCGAGCGCACGGACGCTGTGGTGCGTGCGAGCCGGTGGCTGCTGCTCGCCCTCCTCGTAGAGACCGCGATCGGGGTCGTGCTGGGCGCGACAGGCATGCCCGGCTACCAGGCCGTCGTGGTCGCCTACCCGCTCACCGCCCTGGTGGTCTGGCGCACGGTGGCCGCTCTGCCGCTGCGTGAGCTGTTCGCCGGTTGCGCGCCACGGTGGGTCGTGCTCGCTGCCGCGGCCCCGCTGGCAGTCCAGGGCGCCGCGGTGCTGGCCCTCGCGGTGACCGGAGCGCTGGTGCGCGGCGCTGCGATGCCGCTCGGCTCGACGGCGCTCTCGGTGGTCGTGGTGGCCCTGGTCTTCACCGCGCTGCCCGAGGAGCTGGTCTTCCGCGGTGCCCTGCTGCGTCTGATGACGTCCGCGAACGGCTGGCCCGCAGCGCTGATCACCACCTCGGTGCTCTTCGCCGTGGCCCACCTGCCTCGGGTGCTCTCCCAGGGTGAGGGTCTCGACCTGCTGTACCTGCTCGGCCTGGTGGTCTTCGCCATCTCCCTGGCCGTGCTGGCCCACAGCGCGAGGAGCATCTGGCCGGCGGTCGCCTGGCACGCCGCCTCCAACGCTGGTGCCCTCCTGCTCGAAGGCATCGGGCTCGAGCCGGCAGGACCGGCGTGGCTGACCGACGGCTCATGGTCGGTTGGCGTCCTCCCGTTGCTCACCACCCTGGTGGGAGCAGCGGTGGCGCTGGTGCTCGCACGCTCGATCCGGGTCGCCCGACCTGCCCGCAGCCTCTGACGGCGGGTTCGGCCTGGCTTCGGTGGCGTGGTCGTGGTCGTGGTCGTGGTCGTGGTCGTGCAGGGCTGCCTGCAGCGCCCGGTCCATCTCGGCGCCGGCATCGTCCAGCAGCCGGGCGACCTCGTGCCCGAGCCCGGTCTGGGCGTCGACGATGATCTCGGCGATCATGGGGTCGACGACAGCGTGGGCGACGTAAGCCATCCATACCCGCGCCCCCAGCCGGTGCTCCGGCGTGTCGTCGAAGCGGTGGCTCCCAGGGATGGGGGTCCACATCCCCACCCGCTACGGGAGCGTGCGGGCCTACGAGTGGTCCGCGCCCGACCACGACGACCAACGCCCCGTCGTGCTGCTGCCCGGGCGCACCAGCGGCGCGCCGATGTGGCGCGAGAAACTCCCCGCCCTGATCGCCTCACGGCGCGTGATCGCCCTGGACGCCCTCGGCGACGCCGGGCTCTCCAGCCAGGGCGTCCCCCTGGAGACGATGGCCGACCAGGTGGCCTGGTTCGACGACGTCCTCGAGGCCGTCTCTCCCGGCGAGGGGTGCACCTGGTCGGGCACTCCTTCGGCGGCGCCACCGCAGCGGCCTACGTCCGCGCCCGCCCTCGGCGGGTGGGCACGCTGAGCCTGCTCGAACCGGTCTACACCCTCGGCCCGCCACCGGTGAGCATCTACCTGTGGGCGACGATCCTGCTCCTGCCCACCCCGCAGTCCTGGCGCGAGCGGGCCATGGCCGAGATCGGCGGTGAGGAGGTCTCCGGGTCCGACCCCGACGACCCGCTGGCCGTCATGATCGACGCGGGTGCCCGGGAGTACTCCGCCCACCTCCCCACGCCGAAAGTGCTGACCGCCGACCAGTTCGGCAAGCTGACCATGCCGGTCTACGTCGGCCTCGGCGAGCTCTCCACCCTCGCCGGCGGAGCCAGAGCCGCGGACGACGCCCGCGCTCACCTGCCCGACGCCACGGTCAGGGTCTGGCCCCGCACCACCCACTCCCTGCCGATGCTGGTCCCCGACGAGCTGGCTGCCGAGCTCACCACCTTCTGGGACGCCACCGACCGCGGCTGAGGCTCGGCTCCGGCGCGTCCCCCCGACGACCTCTCGGGCACCGCCAGCGATGGCCCCGGCGGTTCCCGAGCCTCACGCCCGAACCTGCACCCCGACCTCCCGGCCCGGTAGCCCCTGGTGGGCTGGCGCTGTCGCCGTGTCCGCCAGCTGCTGCCCGGCGGTTCCAGGCCACGACGAGATCGGCAGGGTGACGTCGACCCGGGTGCCCCCGCCGGGGTTGTCGCCGGCGGCGATGGTGCCACCGTGGCGCTCCACGATGCGCCGGCACAGGCCCAGGCCCAGACCGCTGCCGGTGTAGCCGGGGTGGGCGCGGTGCAGGTCGTCGAAGATGCGCTCGTGCTGCCCGGCGGGCACGCCGATCCCGCGGTCGGCGACGACCACGTGCAGCGCACCGTCGCCGGCGTGGGCGCAGACGTGCACCTGGGGCCGTTCGCCCTCGCGGACGTACTTCACGGCGTTGCCGACGAGGTTCGCCAGCAGCTGCTGGACCAGCACGGGATCAGCCCTGACCCGAGGCAGGTCGGCGGGCACGTCGGTCGTCGCGAGCAACCCTCTTCCGGTGCCGTCAGGAGCCGCGTAGACGTCGAGCACCCGACGCACGAGCGCGCCCAGGTCCAGCGGCTCGGCGCGCAGGGTGGCCCGGCGCATGACGGCGTGGTCGAGCAGGTCGGCGATGAGCTGGTCCAGCTGCGCCGCGGAGCGTTCGACGCGGGCCAGGACCGCGAGCAGCGAGGTGCGCCGGTGCTGCTCGCCGTCGGCGTCTCCCGGCTCCTCCCCGGCGTGGTCGGTGGCCAGCTCCAGCCAGCCGCGCAGCCCCGCGAGCGGCCCGCGCAGGTCGTGGGCGACGACGGTGGCGAACTGCGCCATGTCGCTCTCACGCTCGTGGGTGGCGGTGGCGTCGTGGTAGACGACCACGGCACCTGAGCCGGCTCGCGAACACGGCGGCGCACCGGCGTCGTCCGCACCGGCGGGCAGGGGGACTGCGGTGATCTCCAGCACTCGAACCAGGGGCACCCCGTCGTTGCTCACGCGCACGCGCTCACCGACGACGCGCTGCCCGCGCATGGCGCGGGTGTGGGGCATGTCCTCGGGGGCCAGCGGATCACCGTCGATGGTGCTCAGGCCGTAGTGGCCGGCCTCGCGGACCTGGCCGGTGTCGCTGCGGACCCCTCCGAGCAGGGTCGTGGCGGCGGCGTTGCGCAGCACCACCGCCCCGGTGGCGTCCACGGCGATGACACCCTCCTGCATGGACTCCACCACCGTGCTCAGCAGGCTGGCCTGCGCAGCGGCCTCCTGGGCCTGACGGGAGACCGTGGCCAGCAGCGCGTCACGTTCGTCACGCAGCAGCGCCAGCGACAGCGCCGTGACGGCGGTGACCAGGATGAAGGCCTGCACCACCAGCGCGCGCACCGCGTCGGACTCGATGGAGGCGAACAGCCCCCAGCCCTGCAGGGTCAGCAGCACCGCGAGGGTGCTCACCACCAGGTCGTGGACGGCGGTGAAGGTGGTGTCGAAGCGGGAGCCCACCCATACCGTGATGATGATGAGCAGGAAAGACAGCGGCAGCCCGTCGGCGTACCCGAAGGTCAGCACGTAGGCGATGGCGGAGACCACCATCACCGCGGCCACCTCGGCGGCTGCCGGGCGCGGTCCCGGCAGGCGTGGTGCGCCAGTGCGCCGGCGGTGGGCGGCGGCCCCCAGGCGTACGCCGACCAGGGTGATGAGCATGATGCTGGCGGAGTTGCGCGTCATCCACACGGCGAAGGCCAACCAGGACCAGTGGCCGGTGAGCACGCCGACGGCGGTCGGACCGAATAGCGCTCCCGCGCCGGTGGCCACGGCCGCGGCACCGAGCAGGCGCCACAGCTGACGGACTCCCTGCAGCGGTTCGCTGCCGCCAGCGCCCCACACCCCCGGGCACCAGCGGGAGAACACCGCGGTGAAGACGGCGACCTGCACGACGTTGGCGACGACGAAGCACGCGGCCAGCGCGGCGGTGGCGCCGGTGGCCTGGTTGATGACGAAGGTGATGGCCGAGAGCGCGCTCCAGTCGAACCAACCCGTCCCTGCGCGGCGCTGAGCGAGGAACCACACCACGGCCACGCCGGCCGCCGGCCACACGAGGGACAGGCTCGTGCCGTCCATCACGGTGGTCCGCCCGAGCATCACGGCGGCGGTGAAGAGGAGCGCGAAGCCGAGCGACCGCGCCCAGGAGAGGTGGCGAGGCGACCGAGCGCCCGGCGCTGGCATCGCCGCACCACGCTCGGGGCCCCCGAGCGCAGATCCCACGAAACCGCCCGGTGCTCGGTGCTCGCGGGCGAGGTTCACCGGTGAGGCATCGGCGCGTGACGGCGGCGCCTTGAGGCCGTCCACCGATCAGGCCACCGCGCCACGACGGACAGCACGGTTGCCGCAGACCGTCGAGCCTGTCACCGGCACGGACGCGACGGCGCTCACCTGACCGGTGCGGCGGTGGAAGCCTTCGACGACCGCGGCGCCGGGCACCTGCTCACCGACGCCTCCCTGCCCCGCGAGCACCAGAGCGAGGAGGCGGCGCCATGATGGGGTGATGGACGACCGGGGTGGCGGTGCGCAGACGCGGATCGCCCTCGTCGACGACGCCAGGGCGATCACCGCGGTGCACGTCGCCGGGTGGCAGGCGGCCTACCGCGGCCTGCTGCCGCAGGCCTTCCTGGACGCGCTGTCCGAGCCGGGCAGCATCGAGCAGCGCACCGCGCAGTGGACGGCAGTGGTCGAGGCCGGCCGCCGCGTCGTCGTTGCCGAGGACGCGTCGGGCC
>JARIBR010000226.1 GCA_029258695.1 Quadrisphaera sp. | reverse complement strand
GCGGCGAGCGCCGGGACCGCGGCCAGGGGGGCCGCCCGCCAGCGCAGCCCCGCCGCCACGCACAGCCCGGCTGCCCCCACCAGGGCCACCTGGGCACGGTGGCGCGCCGAGACGTCGAGCTCGCCGGACAGCTGGCCGGTGCGCAGGATGAGCAGGCTCCAGGGGATGGCCCGCTCGCGCAGGTCGGTGCGCAGCACCGTGCGCGGGGTCCAGCGCTTGAGGTGCGTCCCGCGCAGGCGCGGCACGATCCGGATGGTGCGGGCGGCGGCGACGAGGCGGCTGCCGAGCTCGACGTCCTCCATCTCGGGGCGGGCGAAACGCTCGTCGAAGCCGCCGACCTCGGCGAAGGCGCTGCGGCGCACCGCCCCGCACCCGGCCCAGAAGGTGCTGGCGCGGGACTGCTCGGCGTGCATGAGGTGGTTCAGGAGGTTCTTGTACTGGGAGGTGAAGCCAGGCTCTGCGGGGTGGTCGTCGTAGGCGCCGAAGATCGCCGAGACCTCAGGTCGTGCGGCGAGCTCCTCGAGCACCACCTCGACCGCGTCGGGGGCCAGCGCGACGTCGGCGTCGGCGAAGAGGAGGAGGTCACCGGTCGCGGCGGCCACGCCCTCGTTGCGCGCCGCTCCGGGGCCGCGGCGGCGCGGCAGGGCGATGACGTGCGCGCCATGGGCCCGCGCCCGCGCTGCGTCGCCGGGGTCGGCGCCCGGGTCGGTGCCGTCCAGCACCACGACGACCTCTCCGGGCGGGGGGTCAAGGCGGGTCAGGGACTCCAGGCAGCGCTCGAAGGCGGCGCCGCCGCACCGGACCGGGACGACGACGCTCACGCGGGCGCCGCGCAGGCGGGTGTCGGGCACGGGTTCCTCCAAGGGTGCGGGACGCTGACCGCACCGTCCACGCTACGGGGCGACGTCCGCTCACGGGGCGTGGACGGGGCCGCCGCTGCTCCCGCACGACGAGAGCGGGTCGAGCACCTAGGGTGACGCATCGTCGGGTCCTGCGGCACCGCTGAGGCCGTTCGAGGACGTCTCGACCGACCAGAGCGCCCCGGGAGGACGTCCGTGACCGATCGCCCCACCCTCACCGTCGTGTCGGTGCAGGGGCCTGCCGGTCTCCCCGCCGGCGGCCTCGCGCACCTGCAGGGCGTGGCCGACGTCCGCGTCGTCGCGCGCGGCGACCTGCCACCCCTGTCCCACGAGGAGGCGCTCGAGGTCCTCGACGGCGCCGACGTGGCGGCGCTGACGCCGCGGGTGACTCCCGTGGTCGACGACGCGCTGCTCGACGCCCTGCCCCGGCTCTCCGGCATCGCGCTGCACGCCACCGGCACCGACCTCTACGACCTCGACCTCCTCACCCGACGCCGCGTGGCGCTGGCGATGCTGCCGGAGTACAGCACCGTCTCGGTGGCGGAGCACGCCATGGCGATGCTGCTCTCGCTCTCGCGCCGGGTGCACCTGGCGAACGACCGCTCCCGCGGGCTCGTCCCGGCCACGGTGTCGCTGCGCGGCTTCGAGCTCTCGGGGCGCACCCTCGGCGTCGTGGGCCTGGGCCGGATCGGCACGCACATCGCGGGCCTGGCGCGCGCCTTCGGCATGACGGTGATCGCCCACGACCCGGCGCCGCGCGCGGTGGGTGACGTGCCGCTGGTGAGCCTCGAGCAGCTGCTCGCCTCCAGCGACGTGGTGGTGCTCGCCTGCTCGCGCCGGTGGGACGACCCGCCGCTCCTGGGCGCCGCGGAGCTGGCGTCGATGCGCGCCGGCGCGGTGCTGGTCGTCGTCAGCCGGGCGGCGGCCGCGGACTCCGCCGCCGTCTGCGACGCGGTGCGCAGCGGGCACCTGCGCGGCTACGCCGTCGACGACGTCGTGGTGGACCCGGGCCGCGACGGCGACCTCGTCGCGCAGGGCCGCGTGGTCCAGACCGGGCACAGCGCGTGGTGGAGCGACGAGGTGCTCGAGCGCGGCGCCCACCAGTGGGTCGACTCGATGGTCGGCCTGCTCACCGGCGGCGACGTCACCCTGGCCGTGGCCCCGGCCGGCTGGCGCGCGCCCGCACGGCGTTCGTCGGCCGACCCGTCGGCCATCGACCTGCGCCCGGGGTCCGCGCGGGCCGTCGCCTCGACACCGCGATGAGCCTCGCTCCGGGCCCCGTCGTGCACGTCGTGGGCGCGCGGCCGAACTTCGTCAAGGCGGCCCCCGTCATCGCGGCGCTGCGCGATGCCGGTGTGGACCAGCGCGTGGTCCACACCGGCCAGCACTACGACGCGGCGATGTCGGACGTCTTCTTCACCGACCTGGACCTCCCCGCGCCCGACCTCTCCCTCGGCGTCGGCTCGGGCAGCCACGCTCGCCAGACCGCGGCGCTGCTCACCGGCCTCGAGGACGCCTTCGCCGCGCTGGGGCCCGCGCTGGTCGTCGGCTACGGCGACGTGAACTCCACGCTGGCCGCCGCGCTGGTGACGGCGAAGGCGGGCATCGCGCTCGCGCACGTGGAGGCGGGCCTGCGCTCGTTCGACGCCTCGATGCCGGAGGAGGTGAACCGCCGCGTCGTGGACGCCCTGTCCGACCTGCTGCTCGTCACCAGCCCGGAGGCGCTGGTGCACCTCGGGGCCGAGGGCGTGGACCCGGCGCGGACCCACCTCGTGGGCAACCCGATGATCGACTCCCTCGTGGCCGCCCGCGACCGCCTGGACGCCGCGCCGGTGGCCGCGCGCCTCGGCCTGCCCGCCGGCGAGCGCTACGCCGTGGCCACCCTGCACCGACCCGCGAACGTCGACGACCCCGCCGTCGCGGCCACGCTGGTGGCTGGGCTGGCGGAGGTCGCGGCCCTGGTGCCCACCGTGCTGCCGCTGCACCCCCGCGGGGCCGCGACCCTGCGCGCGGTCGGGCTCGGCGACGTCGTGGGGCTCGTCGTGGCGCCCCCGCTGGGCTACGGCGACTTCCTGTCGCTGGTCAGCGGTGCCGCCCTGGTGGTCACCGACAGCGGGGGCATCCAGGAGGAGACCACCGTGCTGGGCGTGCCGTGCCTGACGCTGCGCCCCAACACCGAGCGCCCGGTCACGATCACGCAGGGCACCAACCGCCTCGTCGACGTGGGGAGCCTGCCCGCCGCCGCGGCGAGCGCCCTCGAGGACCCGCCGCGCCCCTCCGAGCTGCCGCCGCTGTGGGACGGGCGCGCCGGCTGGCGGATCGCCGGGGTCATCGCCCGGTGGCTGGACCGCAGCGGCTGACCTGGGACGAAGGTCCCGCGACAGGAGGCCGTTCGCCCGGGGACGCAGCCACCCGGCTCCGGGTGGGATCGATGGTCAGGCACACCGATCGTCCCCTCCACGAGGGCCGACGCCCCGCGAGGAGGCCGGCATGAGCGCCACCACCGAGCACGGCACGAGGCAGGCCTTCCCCTGGTTCGTCTTCGGGCTCATGGCCAGCGTGCCGTTCCTCGGCATCCTCTCCGAGCTGGTCCCGTCGGGGATCCTGCCGCAGATCAGCGACGGCCTCACGGTCTCCGAGAGCCGGGTCGGCCTTCTCGTGGGCATCTACGCCCTGGCCTCCGCGCTCTCCGCCATCCCGCTCATCAGCGCCACCCTGGCGGTGAACCGCAAGAGGCTGCTGATGGCGCTGCTGGTCGGGTTCGCGATCTCCAACGTCGTCGTCGCGATCTCGTCCTCCTACGCGGTCATCCTCACCAGCCGGGTCCTCGGCGGCATCTGCGCCGGGGTCATGTGGCCCATGATCGCGGCCTACGGGGCGCGGCTGGTGCCGTCGGACCAGCAGGGCAAGGCCATCACGGTCATCATGTCGGGCAACACCCTCGGGATCAGCATCGGTCTTCCCGTGATGACGACCATCGGCATCACGTTCGGGTGGCGCGCCTCCTTCTGGGCCCTGGGCCTGCTGGCCCTCGTCATCGCCGTGCTGCTGCACCTCGTCATCCCCTCGGTCGAGGGCGAGAAGCTCAGCAGGACCAACTCGCCGCTGGCGATCCTCGCGATGTCCTCGATCTGGATCGTCCTCGTGCTGACCTTCCTCTCGGTGGGGGCCCACTACGGCATCTACACCTACATCGCGCTGCTGGTGGAGTCCCTCGACCTGGCCGGCGGGATCACGGCGGCGCTCGTGCTCTTCGGGGTCGGGTCGGTCGTCTCGGTCGTCCTGTCCGCCCGCTACATCGACGCCCACCTGCGCGCCATGGTCGTCTCGATGCTCTTCCTCGGCGGGCTCTCGATGGCGATGTTCCTCGTCTTCTCGGGCGCCGCGGTGGTCGCCCACGCCGCGTTCCTCCTCTGGGGGGTGGCCTTCGGCCCGCTGGTGACGATGTACCAGACCGCGGTGAGCAAGCAGGTCGAGAAGGCCAAGGACGTGGCCACCTCGGTGCAATCCAGCGTGTTCAACCTCTCGATCATGGTGGCGACCTGGGTGGGCGGGCTGCTGCTGACCCGGGCCTCGGGGTCCGGCGTGCAGGCCATCGTCTACCTGTCGCTGATCCTCTTCGTCGCCGCCACCGTCCTCGCGTTCTTCTCCCGGCGCACCCTGCGCTCCTGAAGAACACCCCACCCCTCGATGAAGGAGCCAGCCATGAAGAAGTTCACCAACGCCCGGGTCTACCGCCAGCACGAGCGGACCAGCGAGATCCTCGTCGACGACGGCACCATCACGGCGATGGGCCAGGACCTGCCCGCCGCGGACGAGGAGGTCGACCTGGGCGGGCGCCTCGTGGTCCCGCCCTACGTGGACCCCCACCTGCACCTGGACTACGTGTACACGGCTCCCACCGGGAGCGACGCGAACGCGAGCGGCACCCTCTTCGAGGGCATCGACCGCTGGCACGAGGTGAAGAAGACGCAGACGCTCGAGGACGCGCGCGAGCGCGCGCTCAAGGGGATCCACGAGGAGGTCTCCCACGGCGTCCAGCTCATCCGGACCCACGTCGACGTGGACGACCCCAAGCTCACCGGGCTGCAGGCGATGCTGGAGCTGCGCGAGGAGCTGAAGGACGTCGTCACCCTCCAGATCGTCGCCTTCCCCCAGGAGGGCATGTACGCCTACCGCGGCGGCGACGAGATGATCGAGGAGGCGCTGAAGATGGGGGCTGACTGCGTCGGCGCCATCCCGCACTTCGAGTGGGCCCGCGAGATCGGCGAGAGGTCCGTCCACCGCACCGTCGAGCTGGCCGTGAAGCACGACAAGCTCATCGACGTGCACTGCGACGAGACCGACGACCCGATGAGCCGCTTCGTCGAGCTGCTCAACGCCCTGGCGATGACCGAGGGCATCGGCACCCGCACCACCGCCAGCCACACCTGCTCCTTCGGCTCGGCGGACGACGCCTACGCCTACCGGATGATGGGGCTGTTCCAGAGGTCGGGGCTGAACTTCATCGCCAACCCCACCGAGAACGCCTACCTCCAGGGCCGCCAGGACTCCTACCCCAAGCGCCGCGGCCTCACGCGGGTGAAGGAGATGTGGGAGAACGGCATCAACGTCTGCTTCGGCCAGGACTCCATCAACGACCCGTGGTACCCGCTGGGCAACGGGAACATGATGAACATCCTCGACAACGGCATCCACCTGGCGCAGACGATGTCCTTCCCGGAGATCGAGTCCTGCCTGGACCTCATCACGTACCACGGTGCCAAGACCCTGAGCATGGAGGACCAGTACGGCCTCGAGGTGGGCAAGCCGGCCAGCTTCCTGGTGCTGGACGCCGACAGCCCCTTCGAGGCGGTGCGCCAGCGCGCCGACGTGCTGGCCTCGATCCGCGGCGGCGAGTACCTGTTCAAGCGCCCCGAGCCGAGCTACGAGATCGAGCTGGACCTGCTCCGGTCGGCGCGGTAGGTCGCGCTCGCCCCGCCAGGGCGGGCGGCGATCGTGATGCTCCTGTGACTGGACGGGCTGGACGGACGGCGATGCACACGTAGGGTGGGCTTATGGCGTAAGCCTTCGCGCGCTGACGCCATCTGCCGACACCCTGGAGACGATCATGACTCGACGACCCACCCGCCGACTGCCGGCCATCGCCCTCGCCGCAGCCGTGGCCATCGTGCCGCTGGCCGCCTGCTCGGACACCGAGGAGCCCGTCACCGAGGCCACCACGGTCCTGCCCACCGAGGAGACGGAGACGCAGACCGAGACGGCCACCCCGAGCGAGTCCTCGTCGCCCTCGAGCGCCATGGACGCCGCTGGCGCCACCGAGCTCGCCGAGGGTGACGTCTCCCAGGCCGCGCTCTCCGACAAGGTCGGCCAGGACGTCATCTTCATGGCCGAGGTCGCCGAGATCATCTCCCCCGAGTCCCTGACGGTCGGTGGCCAGGAGGAGGGTCAGGAGCCGGCGCTGGTCGTCGGCGCCGACCTCCCCGCCGACGTCGAGGTCGGGCAGACCCTCCAGGTCCGCGGCACCGTGGAGGAGTTCGAGCTCATCGTCGTCGAGGAGGAGACCGACGCCGACCTGGACGACGAGGCCCTCGCCGTCTACGAGGGGATGCCGTACATCCTCGCGGCCACCGCGCTGGACGGCTGACGCCCCGCGCGCTCGGAACGGCCAGCGGGAGCCGCGCTGGCCACCACCCCACGGCCCCTGACGGGCACGACCACGACTCTCGAGGAGCACCACCATGACCCGACGCACCACCCGTACCCGCACCCTGCTCGCCGCCGCCGCGATCGCCGTCGTGCCCCTGGCGGGCTGCAGCAGCGAGGAGCCCGGGGAGACCGCCGCGCCCACCGGTGACACCAGCCAGTCCATCGAGGCCGAGGCCCCCGAGGACGAGGGCACCCCCGGGGTCGGCGAGGAGGGCGACGGCGGCGCCGCCGCGGAGAGCATCGCCGGGATGCTCGGCGAGGACGTCTCCTTCACCGGTGAGGTCGAGGAGGTCCTGCCCCCCGACGCCTTCACCGTCGGCGGCGACGAGATCGGCGAGGACCCGATCCTCGTCGTCGGCGCCGACCTGCCGGCGGGCTTCTCCGACGGCGACACCGTGACGATCGACGGCACGGTCAAGACCTTCGTCGTGCAGGGCTACGAGGAGGACCTCGACCTGGACCTGTCCGACGACGAGTTCGTCGACTTCGACGGCGACCCCGCCGTCCAGGCGAGCAGCGTCACCGTCGTCGACGAGAGCTGAGCGGCGCCGCACCCTCACCACCGCGCAGGCGGAGCCGATCCGGCTCCGCCTGCGCGGTGCGCCCGGCCTCCCGGTGGATCACGGTGCGCGCCATCGGCGCCGACCGGCCTCGGTGGCGAGCGCGACCCAGAGGTGCTACCCACGTCGCCATGAGGCCCGAGAGACACCAGACCCGACCGACCCGCCCGCGCGGCGCCGCTGCTGTCGGCGGGGTGGCGCTCCTGCTGGGGCTGCCCCTGGTGGCGAGCGCCTGCACGCAGAGCCCGGCGGCGCCACCGGAGCTGGCCGAGGTGCAGTCCCCCGAGCCGCTCACGGTGGGCGTGATCGACGACGGCGACGGCAAGAGCGCCGTCGTGGTCGAGGACGGGCAGCCGGACGACGTGGTCGGCGACCCCCAGACGCTGTCCTCGACCCTGACCGTCGGGGACGGGTCCTGCTACTACCTCGCCCGGGAGGGCGGTCCCCCCTCGACGCTGCTGGTCTTCCCGTCCGGCACGACGCTGGAGGCCGGGGACGTCCCCTCGGTGGTCGTCGACGGTGAGGCCTTCCCGGACGGGACCCTCGTCGAGGTGACGGGCGGCGACGTGCAGCTCAGCCCGGAGAACCTCGACCGGGCGTCGCCGTGCACGGGCACCGCCGGGAGCTTCCTCGTCACGGCGGCCCAGACGGTCCAGGGGAGCGAGCCCGACGAGTCCCCCTCGTCCTAGCCGGCGGCCCGATGGCGTCCCGGGGACGCCCCCGGGACGCCCGGTGCGCGCCCGGGGACGTCCAGCAAACGTCCAGCGAACGCCCGAGCGCCCTCCAGCCAACAGGTCCACGCTGGACCTATGACGCACCGCGACGACCACCGCCCGACCACCACGAACCCCTACGCCGCCCCCACCGCCGCGCCGCTCCAGCCGCGGGGCGCGCCGACGCCCCCGCCGGCTCCCACGCCGGCCCCCGCGCGCCGCCGCGGCCCGGGCTGGACCGGCACGGTGGTCGTCGCGGTGACCGCCGGCCTGCTCTCCGGGGGGCTGACCGCGGGCCTCGGGGCCTTCGGGCAGCCGAGCGACGCGGCGACCTCCGGCACGTCCGCCTCGACCACCAGCGCGCAGACGGCGGCGCCCGCCTCCTTCGACGAGCCCGTGACCTGGGGCACGGTGGCGGACCGGGTCAGCCCCTCGGTGGTCACCATCACCGTCGAGGGACAGCGCGGCGGCGGCGAGGGCACCGGCGTCGTCCTCGACACCGGTGGGCACGTCGTCACCAACGCCCACGTCGCCACCGCCGGCGGCCCGGGCGCGCAGATCACCGTCACCCTCGCCGACGGGCGCCTCTACGAGGCCACCGTCACCGGCACCGACCCCAGCACCGACCTCGCGGTCCTCGAGCTGGTCGACGCCCCCGACGACCTCGAGGCGGCCAGCTTCGGTGACTCCTCCGCCGTGGCCGTCGGCCAGCCCGTCATGGCGCTCGGCAACCCGCTGGGGCTCTCCGACACCGTGACCACCGGCATCATCTCCGCGCTGGACCGCCCCGTGGTCACCCCCGGCAGCCAGGGCGACCCGGCGGTGGTCACCAACGCCCTGCAGACCGACGCCTCGATCAACCCCGGCAACTCCGGCGGGGCCCTCGTCGACGCCGCGGGGCGCGTCATCGGCATCAACTCCTCGATCGCCGCCCCCTCCGCGGGCGGCGGGACGGCCGGCTCCGTGGGCCTCGGCTTCGCGATCCCCGCGAACGAGGCGCAGCGGATCGCCACCGAGCTGGTCGAGGACGGTCGCGCCACCCACGCCCAGCTCGGCGTCACCCCCGCCGCCGCGCCCCGGGCCGCCACCTCCGAGGGCACCACGCGCCAGTCGGCGGTGATCGCCGAGGTCGTGGCGGGCAGCCCCGCCGACGACGCCGGCCTCGAGGTCGGTGACCAGGTCGTCGCCGTGGACGGGGTCCCCACCCCGGCCCCCGACTCTCTGGTCGCGCTCGTGCGCTCCCACGCTCCCGGCGACGAGGTCGACCTCACCGTCGTTCGCGACGGCGCCACCGAGGAGCTGACGGCCACCCTGCAGCAGGCGCGGCGCTGACGGCGCGGAGGGCTCGGCGCCGCGGAGGGCTCGGCGCCGCGGGGGTCAGCCGCGCAGGCGCCCCGCGACGGTGGCCACCTGGGAGAGGGCGACCA
>JARIBR010000214.1 GCA_029258695.1 Quadrisphaera sp. | reverse complement strand
TGACGAAGCACGCGATCAGCGCAGCGAGACCGGCCGCGCCAGCACTGACGATCGCCGGCAGGGCGACGTCGATGGCGGCCAGCACCCCACCGACCGCCGCCGCGAGCACGCCGGCGGTGATCCCGAGCGCGCTGAGGTGCCCGAAGACACCGACGGCGACCTCATCGGCGTCCTGCCCCAGCGACTCGTAGACGTAGGCCTCCTCCACGCCGCTGAGCAGAGCGATGCCCAGGCCGCTCAGCGCGAAAGAAACGCCGAAGGAGGCGAAGTCCTGCCCGAGCGCGAAGATCACCTCGGCGATCGCGTTGAACGCGTACCCGGAGACGATCACCCAGCGTCGGTCGATCCGATCAGCCACCATACCGGTGGGAATCTCGGTGGCCAGGATGCTGGCCAACAAGATGCTCTCGAGCCGGAAGATCTCCGCGAACGACAGCCCCCGACTGGTGAGGAACAACGCGCTGACCGGGACGTAGAAGCTCAACGCTGCTGCGGTCTGGGCCGCAGCCAACGAGGCCAGCGACCGAGTGCGCCACACCCGACGATAGGGCCGCGATCCACGGCTCATCGGTGAGCGACGAGACGGCCGGTCGCAGCGCTGTGTGGTCGCAGGGACCTCGCCGCGGTCTCATCCGTGGACTCCGCGCCGGCCCCAGCACGAGGGGCCGCCATGGCGCAGCAGAGGACCCCCGAGGCCGCCGCCGACGGGGTCTGCGTCATGGAGGACGACGCTACTGGGAAAGGCTCGCCCACCACACCCGTCGCCGTCGCCGTCGCTCAGCGGTCGTGCCCGGCGGTCTCTGCGGTGCACGGTGGTCGAGACGGCCAGTGCCCGGCAGAGGTCGTCGCAGAACCCCAGCTCATCGCCTCCGGGGGAGTCCAGGCCGCCGTCGGTGAGGTCGACCCGCGCGTACTCCACTGCGTAGCGCACCGCGATCACCAGCCAGGACGCCGCGACGACGACCGCGGCGGCCACCAGGGTGAGCTCTCGGTCTCGCGGCGGCACGAGAGCGTCGACGAGGCCGTGGCGACCCAGGCGCGGTTCTCGCCCTTGAGCAGCCTCGGCGGCCGGCTCGTCCGGGCAGAGCCCCCAACACGATCTATGAGAGCCAGCCACCGGACGGCCGGCGCGCTCGAGAGCTCCTGCGGTCGCAAGAACCATGGACAGGAGACGCCCGGGCCCGCGCGCTGAAGGTAGCGGCTGGCCCGGTGGGTCCCGGCGTGACCTGGCGTGCGTTGGGGGTCCCGGGGCCCACGGGCGATTCGCAGAACCGTCGTCGCCGAGCACGCACACCACGCCAGAGACCCGGCACAGGCACCGCCGGCCGCGGCTGACCTGCGCGAGCAGGTCGCCGAGATCGTCACGGCCATCACCGCCCACCGCCCTGACCCCTGAGGCTCGCGTCACCGGCCAGGGGGTGGACGTCCGCGGCGTCGGGACCGGCGTCGCTCAGCCGTCCCAGTCCACCGGCGTCGTGGTTCCCTCGGTCCAGTCCTCGCGGAGGATGGCGTAGCCGATGCCGTCGTGGACCTCGCCCGCTGCGCCGGGCCAGGCGCGGCGGTAGTGGGCTTCCTTGACGTACCCGCAGCGCTGGAGGACCGCGCGCATCGCGGAGTTGTCGCGGCGGGTCTGGGCCTCGGTGCGACCGGCGTCCGGCAGCTCGTCGAAGAGGTACCCGGTGAGCCAGCGCACCACCGCGGTACCGACGCCGCGTCCCCGGTGGTCCTCGTCGACGCGCAGGTCGAACAGCGGGTCACCATCGCCGACGTCCTCGAGACGGACCAGCGCGACGCGCTCGTCGCCGTCCAGGGCCCAGAACGTGCGGGTGGTCGCGCCATGGAAGTCACCGCCGGTGATGCGTGCCTCGACGTCAGCGGCCGTGGGGGAGGCCTTGACGTGGAAGGGCCAGTCCTGGCGGGTGAGGAAGCCGACCAGGGCCTCGGTGTCCTCGGGCATCGCGAGCGCTCGGAACCTCAGCGACGGTACGGTCCGGCCGGTCGCCGACGCGTGGGTGCTCACACGGGCAGAGCATGGTCCACCGTGGCCGGCCGTGCCAGCGCGAAGGCCACCTGCCGCCACACGCCACCCCTATCGTCGATGCGTGATCACCAGCTGCGCCGGCGCTGACATCAACCTCGACGCCGTCATGAGCCTGTACTCCGCGGTGGGCTGGACGGCGTACACCGACCGCCCCGAGGTGCTGGCCGCGGCGCTGGCCAAGTCCCACCACGTGGTGCTGGCCCACGACGGTCCGGTGCTGATCGGTCTCGCGCGGGTGATCTCCGACGGCGCGTCGATCGCCTACCTCCAGGACGTCCTGGTCCACCCCGACCACCAGCGCTCCGGGGTGGGGTCCGCACTGGTCGAGGCCGTCATGGCGCCGTACTCGGCGGTCCGCCAGAAGGTGCTGCTGACCGACGACGAACCCGGGCAGCGCGCGTTCTACGAGGCGTCGGGCTACCGCCAGGTCGGGCAGCCCGGGCCGGGCGGGGCGCTGCGCGCCTTCGTGCGCCTGACCCCGTGACGCCACCGCGGGCGACGGCGAGCCACGACTGACGAGTGGTCCCGCCACCGCTCAGCGGCCGTGCCCGGCGGTCACTCCGGTGCGCGGCTCCCTCCCGGCGCGGGCGACCGTCGACGGGAGGAGGTCGACGGCCAGCTGGGTCGCGGCGGCCAGCGCTGCCATCACCCGTCGAGGGTGCATCAGCCCGCACCGGGTGAGCCAGCGCTCCAGGCCACCGTCGAGCGCGAGGCCACCGGCCTGGACGGCGCTGGTCAACAGACCCGCACCGGCGCAGAGCGCCCACCTCGTGGGGCACGGCACCGCCTGCGCCCAGACCAGGGCACCCGGGTGCCGGGGGTCCTCCTCGGGACGCTCGGTGTCCGAGGGTCCCGGGCCCTCGGCAGGGTGGCGAGGACCGAGCGCGGTCGCGGTCGCGGCCGTGATCACGGCACCGCACATCACGATGTAGGCGCGACGCACCCACCGGGGCCAGCTGGCGGGGCGCACGACCAGCTCTGCGACTCCCACGGCGACGGCCTTGGTGATCAGGTGTGGAGTGCGTGTCATCCCGGTGGTGTCCCTGCCCGTCTCCGCCTGCCAGGCGGGCCACCGGGGGAGGTGCCCGCCATCTCCAGCCACCCCGACGCCCTGGGGAGGACGCGTCTCAGCGCAGCTTGATCGAGCCGCCGTCGGCCATGAGGGTCTGCCCGGTCATGTACTGGGCGTCCTTCGAGAGCAGGAACGCCACGATCGGAGCGACGTCGGTGGCCGGGTCGCCGAAGCGCCCCAGCGGGATACCGGCGAGGCTGGCCTCGTAGAGCTCGGGTGCGGACTCCGCCCACCTCTCGACGCCGGCGGTCTTCGCCATCGGGCACACGACGTTGACCCGGATCCCGTCGTCGGCCCACTCGTTGGCCACCACGCGGCTCAGCCCGCGGATCGCCTCCTTCGCCGCGGCGTAGGAGGCCTGCGTCTGCTGGCCGTTCAGGCCGGCGCCGGAGCCGAAGTTCACCACCGATCCGCCCGTCTTCTTCAGCTCGGGGTGGGCGGCCCGCATGAAGTTCCTCGTGGCGCGCAGCCCCGTCCCGAAGGAGAGCTCCCACATCTCCTCCGTCTGCTCCAGGAAGGGCGCCTGGCGCGAGGCGTGGGCGTTGTTGACCAGGGCGTGCAGCCCCCCGAAGGACTCCCGGGCCGTGCGCACCGCCTGATCGGCCACCGCGGGGTCCGAGACGTCGCCCTCGAGGAAGACGCCGGCGTCACCGAGCTCCTCGGCGACGGCCCGGCCGGCCTCCGCCGCGATGTCGACGAGGACCACCCGGGCACCTCGCTCGACGAGGACGCGGGAGATGGCCACCCCGATGCCGGACGCCCCGCCCGTGACGATCGCTACCTGGTCCTGGAGCTGCATGATCCACCTCTGAGTCTCGTCGTGCGGAGCGCACCTGCGGGGCGCGCGGTCTCCTCCCACGGTAGGTCGGCTGCCCGCGGACGTCACCGCGAGGGTCCGGCGGACGCGGCGGACGCGGCGGGCGCGGCGGGCGCGGTGAGGTCGGTGCCGCACCGGTGACAGATGTCATGGGTCGCCCGTGTCAGGTGCACCGCGAGCGGTGACATCGCGCACTGCCGCCGGCCCCGGGCAGGCCGGAGGGTGGAGCCATGACGACGACACCTCACCGCGCCTCCTCGCGCCAGCCCCCCGAGCCGCAGCACCCCCCGGCCGTCCGGGTTCGCGGCCTGCGCCGCACCTACGGCACGGGCCACGACGCGTTCGAGGCCGTCCGCGGCGTCGACCTCGACGTCGCGCACGGCAGCATCACCGCTCTGCTGGGCACCAACGGCGCGGGCAAGACCTCCACGCTGGAGGTGCTCGAGGGCCTGAGCCGCCCGGACGCCGGCACGGTGGAGGTGCTCGGCCGCGACCCCGTCCGCGATCGGGCGCAGGTCCGGCGCCGGACCGGGGTGCTGCTGCAGACCAGCGGCTTCTCCGGTGACCTGACCGTCGAGGAGACGCTGCGGATGTGGTCGGCGACGGTCACGGACGCACGCCCGGTCGCCGAGGCGCTGGACATGCTCGACCTGACGCGGCGCGCCGGCACGCGGGTGCGTTCGCTGTCCGGCGGGGAGGTCCGCCGCCTGGACCTGGCCTGCGCCCTGCTCGGCCACCCGGAGCTCGTCATGCTCGACGAGCCGACGACGGGCCTGGACCCCGAGAGCCGGCGCGAGGTGTGGCGGCTGCTGCGCCGGTTGCGGGAGGACGGGTGCACCGTGCTGCTCACCACACACTACCTGGAGGAGGCCGAGGCGCTCGCCGACCGGCTCGAGGTCATGCACGCGGGTCTGCTGGTGCGCTCCGGCACGCCCGCCGAGATCGCGGCCGGTCACCGCTCCACCATCTCCTTCCACCGCCTCGATCCCGCGACCGAGGACCGGCTCGTGGCCGACCTGCAGCTGGCGCGGCGCGA
>JARIBR010000156.1 GCA_029258695.1 Quadrisphaera sp. | reverse complement strand
GACCTGCGTCGGGCGGGCCGGGGACGATGCGCTCGCCTGTGCGACGCTCCCGCCGTGATCGAGACGCTGGCCTGGGTGACCGCGAGCGCCGCGCGCGGGCACGACACCGACGAGCCGCTCGCGCTCGCCGCGCTGGCGGCGGCCGGTGTCGCGGTCGACGTCGTCGACTGGGACGACGGTGCCGTCGCCTGGGCGGGCTTCGACCGCGTGGTGCTGCGCTCGTCCTGGGACTACGTCGAGCGCCTCGACGACTTCCTCGCGTGGCTCGACGCGACGGCTGGCGTCACCGACCTGAGGAACCCGCCGGAGATGGTCCGGTGGAGCGTGGACAAGCGCTACCTGCTCGAGCTCGCGGCCGCAGGCGTGCCGGTGGTGGCGACGACCGTGCTCGAGCCCGGTGACGAGCTGGCCCCGCTCGTCGGTGACGTCGTCGTCAAGCCGTCGGTCGGGGCGGGCAGCCGCGACGCCTCGTCCTACGGCCCCGGGGACGACGCGCTCGCGCGCGTCCACGCCGCGCGGCTGCACGCGGGCGGTCGGGCCGTGGTCGTCCAGCCGCTCGTGGCCTCGGTGGCCACCGACGGCGAGTGGGCGATGGTCTACCTCGGCGGCGGGTTCAGCCACGCGGCGAGCAAGCGGGTCGACCTTCCCCGGACGGGAGTCATCGACGCCTTCTTCGCCCCGGAGACCACCTCGCCGCACACGGCCGACGCTGATCAGCTCGCGGTGGCCGGCGCCGCCGTGGCGCACGTGAGCGAGCGGTTCGGCGTCCCCACCTACGCCCGGGTCGACCTGGTCCGCGGCGACGACGGGCGCCCGCTGGTGCTCGAGGTCGAGCTGGCCGAGCCCACCCTGTTCCTCGTGCAGGCCGACGACGGCGCGCCGCAGCGGCTCGTCCGAGCGCTGATCGGCTGACGCGGTGATCGGCTGACGCACCCCTCCCGCTGGCGCGCGTGCCAGGATCGGGCCCATGACGAGCCGAGTCGCCGCCCTGGCCATCGATGCCGTCGACGTCGAGGCCGTGGCCTCCTTCTGGTGCCAGGTGCTGGGCTACGAGGTGGTCGAGCGCGACGAGGACGTCGTGAGCATCGCCGGCCAGCACGGCCCCGCGATCGACGTGCTGGCCGTGCCGGAGCCGAAGACCGTGAAGAACCGACTCCACCTGGACCTGCGGGCGCACGGCACGAGCACCGCCGAGGAGCTCGCCCGGCTCGTGAGCCTCGGCGCCCGACGCGTGGACGTCGGCCAGGGCGCGGACGTCAGCTGGACGGTGCTGGCCGACCCGGAGGGCAACGAGCTCTGCCTGCTCTCGCGCACCGTCGACGAGGCAGCGGGAGACTGAGACCCCTTGCGCCCGGGGGGGCCGCCCACCGCCGACGGTGGCGGGGCTCAGGGCGCCGGGGCGCCGCGACCGCTCTGGTTCTCGCGCAGCGCGGCGATGGCCGCCTCGAAGTCCTCGGCGGAGGTGAACCCGCGGTAGACCGACGCGTAGCGCAGGTAGGCCACCTCGTCGAGCTCCCGGAGAGGGGCGAGCACGGCGACCCCGACGTCGTGCGCGTCGACCTCCGCACGCCCGGAGCCGCGCACGGCCTCCTCGACCTGCTGGGCGAGCAGCGCGAGCTGGTCGTCGCTGACGGGTCGACCCTGGCAGGCCTTGCGGACGCCGGCGACGACCTTGTCGCGGCTGAACGGCTCCACGACGCCGGACCGTTTGACCACCGAGAGGCTCGACGTCTCGGCGGTGGAGAACCGGCG
This sequence comes from Quadrisphaera sp., assembly GCA_029258695.1. The sequence goes on along the minus strand of JARIBR010000156.1, from coordinate 17,190 downwards.
CCCGCAGTGCAGGCACTGGCGGCGACGCCGGATCGACGCCCCGTCGTCGCCGGCGCGGGAGTCCACCACCCGCGACTCGGGGTGGCCGCAGAAGGGGCAGCGCACCGTGGGCTCCCTGACCAGCGACGGAGGACCACCGCGACGCTGGCTCGCCGCGGCAGCGCGAGGTCCGCTCTCACGGGTCTCACGGACCGTGCCATGCTAGCGAGCCGCCGATCATGACCACCGGCCACGTCCGGCCCCGCCGCCAACCGCAGCGTCCGGCCCCGCCCTCCAGACCTGCGGAGCCACGAGCCCGGGGCCCCGCGGCCTCCTCCAGGTCAGCACATCCACCCCTCGAGGTGGTGCAGGATGACGGCAGCGCAGTGACGGACCGCCACGAGACCGACACGACACCGACGATCGCCACCCAGGAGCACCCCCATGCCGACCACGGTTCTGCCCAGCGACGCCCTCCCCGAGACCGAGAGCGCGCCCCCCGAGAGCGAGCTGAGCGTCGTGCACGACTCCCCGGACGACACCCGACCCCTGCGACTGGTGGTCGTGGGCACCGGGTACCTCGGCGCGACGCACGCCGCCGCGATGGCCGAGCTCGGCATGACCGTGGTCGGCGTCGACACCGACCCGGCCAAGGTCGCCTCCCTCTCCGACAGCCGGGTCCCCTTCTTCGAGCCCGGTCTCGAGGAGCTGCTCGCCAAGGGCGTCGAGGAGGAGCGGCTGTCCTTCACCACCGACCTGAGCGCTGCCGTCGCGGGCGCCGACGTCGCGTTCGTCTGCGTGGGCACCCCGCAGGCGCCCGGGTCGAACGCCGCGGACCTGCGCTACGTCGACGCCGCGGTCTCCGCCGTCGCCGCCGCCGCCACCGGGGACCTGCTCATCGTGGGCAAGTCCACCGTCCCCGTCGGCACGAGCGACCGGCTGCGCGAGGTCGTCGCCACGACGGCGGCCGGTGCGGTGGCCGCCGGCACCCTGGCGCGAGGCGCCCGCGTCGAGCTGGTGTGGAACCCCGAGTTCCTCCGCGAGGGCAAGGCCGTGCTCGACACCCTCACGCCCGACCGCATCGTCCTCGGGGGAGCCTCCCCCTGGGCCGAGGAGCTGATCCGCGCCGTCTACGCCACCTCGCTCGCCTCCGGGACGCCGTTCGTGCGCTGCGACCTCCCGACCGCCGAGCTCGTCAAGGTCTCGGCCAACGCCTTCCTGGCCACGAAGATCTCTTTCATCAACGCCATCTCGCAGGTCTGCGAGGCCGCGGGCGCCGACGTCTCGGTGCTCGCCGACGCCATCGGCCACGACGCCCGCATCGGGCGCCAGTTCCTCAACGCCGGGCTCGGTTTCGGCGGCGGGTGCCTGCCCAAGGACATCCGCGCGCTCATGCACCGCGCCGGCGAGCTGGGCGCGAACCGGGCGGTCTCGCTGCTCCAGGACGTCGACGAGATCAACATGTGGCAGCGCCAGCGCGTGCACGACATGACCGTCGACGCCTGCGGCGGCTCGGTGCTCAACCGGCGCGTCGGCGTGCTCGGCGCCGCCTTCAAGCCGCTCACCGACGACGTGCGCGACTCCCCCGCCCTCAACGTCGCCGCCGCCCTGCACCTGCGCGGTGCCCAGGTGAGCGTCTACGACCCCGAGGCGGGTGATGCGGCGAAGCGCCTGTTCCCCACCCTCGGTTACGCCTCATCGACGCAGGAGGCCGTGACCGGGGTCGACGTCGTGCTCCTCCTCACCGAGTGGGACGAGTTCCTCAGCGCCGACCCCGCGGCCCTCGCAGCCCTCACCCACCGCCCGGTGCTCATCGACGCCCGCGCGTGCATCGACCCCGAGGTCTGGCGCGCCGGCGGGTGGACCGTCCACACCCTGGGACGGCCGAACGCCTGATCGGCTGTGAGCGTCGCGTGAGTCGTACACGTGTTGCACCCAGGGTGGTGATCGCCTACCGTGGCGGGGCCAGGGCGGCCCCGGGACGGGAACCGCGCTGACGCACCCGCCGCCGTCGCAGCACCAGGAGGGACCACGATGACTCGCCCGGACGCCGACGGCCTCACCGCGCGGCAACGCGCGGTGCTCGAGTTCATCACCGACGCGGTCGCCGCCCGCGGCTACCCGCCGAGCATGCGTGAGATCGGCGACAGCGTGGGTCTCGCGAGCCCCAGCTCGGTGGCATACCAGCTGAAGGCCCTGGAGGACAAGGGGCGCCTGCGCCGCGACCCCCACCTGCCGCGGGCCATGGAGGTGGTGACCGCCCCGGCCGGCGCCGAGACGTCGGGCCCTCACGGCACGGGCGACGAGGGCGACAGCTCCTCGGCGGTCGTCCGCGTCGACGTCTCCCGCGGTGAGCCGCGCGGCGGACGGGGTCGGTCCTCCCGGGGCCACCGCGCCGGGTCCCCGCTGACGGTCGCGCAGGTTCCCGTCGTCGGACGCATCGCCGCTGGCCGGCCGATCCTCGCCGAGCAGCACGTCGAGGACGTCTTCTCCCTCCCCCGCCCGCTGGTCGGCGAGGGCGAGCTGTTCACCCTGCGGGTCGTGGGTGACTCCATGGTCGACGCCGCGATCTGCGACGGCGACTACGTCGTGGTGCGCTCCCAGCCTGTCGCCGAGACCGGTGAGATCGTCGCCGCCATGCTCGACGGCGAGGCCACCGTCAAGACCTACCGCCGCGCCGGGGACCAGGTGTGGCTCCTGCCGGCGAACCCCGCCTACGACCCCATCGACGGACGCACCGCTGAGGTGCTCGGGCGGGTGGTGGCGGTGCTGCGCAGCGTCTGAGCCCGGCCCTCGTCCGTGAGCGCTCGGGTGCCTCGACCACCGGCGTCAGGGTGGGACCTGGCTGGGCGGGGTCTGGCAGGGTGAGGTCATGGGAACCATCGTCGTCGGCTTCATCCCCACCCCGGCGGGGGAGGCAGCCCTCGCGCAGGCCGTGCTCGAGGCGCGGCGCGGTGACCACCGGCTCCTCGTGGTCAACAGCGGTCCGGGAGCCGGTGAGCTGGACTTCAACGTCGTCGAGGGTGCGGCCCGCGAGCGCCTCGAGGCGATGCTGGCGTCCAGCGGCCTGGACACCGAGCTCCGCCAGCCCGCCACCGGCACGTCGCCCGCCGAGGAGATCGCCGCGGCCGCCCGCGAGTCCGACGCCGAGCTCGTGGTGGTGGGGATGCGTCGGCGCTCCCCCGTCGGCAAGCTCGTGATGTCCCCGGCCGCCCAGCAGGTGCTCCTCGAGGTGGCGTGCCCGGTGCTGAGCGTCAAGGCCGACTACTCCCCGCTGGAGCGCGGGGGGCCCGTTCCGCAGGGTCTGGGAGGCGACGGCGCCTGACGTGCCGCCGCCAGCACCCCCAGCGTTCTCACCGTCGTCGAGCGGTCGCGGTCGTCGACGACTCGGCGAGGCGCGACAGCGCCCCCAGCGCCACCGTGCGATCGCTGGTCCGCCACAGCGGCGGCATGGACGCGGTGAGGAACGCGCCGTAGCGCGCCGTGGCCAGCCGTGGGTCGAGCACCGCCACCACGCCCCTGTCGTCGCTCGAGCGCACCAGGCGCCCGGAACCCTGCGCCAGCAGGAGCGCCGCGTGGGTGGCGGCGACCGACATGAACCCGTTGCCACCGGCGCGCCCCACCGCCTCCGTGCGGGCCGCGGTCAGCGGTTCGTCGGGCCTCGGGAAGGGGATGCGGTCGATGATGACGAGCTGGCAGGCCGGCCCGGGGGCGTCGACGCCCTGCCACAGCGAGAGGGTCCCGAACAGGGAGGTCTCCTCGTCGGCGAGGAACTCGCGCACGAGCGTGGGGGTGGCGTCGTCGCCCTGGCACAGCACCGGGACCGCCAGGCGGGGGCGCAGGACCTCCGCGGCGTGCTCGGCAGCCCGCCGCGAGGAGAACAGCGCGAGCGTCCGGCCGCCCGCCGCGGTGACCAGCGCCTCGATCTCGTCGAGGACGGCAGGGTCGGTGCCGCTGCGCCCGGGAGGGGGCAGGTGCGCGGCGACGTAGAGGATGCCCTGACGGGGGTAGTCGAAGGGGCTCGCCACCTCCAGGGCGCGGACCGTGGCGGCGTCCGACCGCTCGGCGCTGCCCCCCGCCACGACCATCCCGACGTCCGCGGCGCTGGCGGTGAACGTGCCTCCCAGGGCCAGCGTGGCGGAGGTCATGACCACGGTGCGGGTGCCGAAGAGGCGATCGCGCAGCACGTCGGCGACGGACAGCGGCGCGACGTGCAGCGAGCTGGTCGCCGTGCCCCCGCGCTCGTGGCGCTCGACCCAGGCGACGTCGGCGCCGCGGGCGCGTACGGCCACCAGCCGCTCCGCGACCTCGCAGACCTCGGTGAGCCCGGCCCGCGCCACGGCGGTCCCGCCCGCGTCGCCCCCACCGCCGTCACCGGCGCCCCGACCGCCCGCGCGGCGGTCACCGGGGCTCGCACCCGACCCGGCGTCGGACAGCGACGAGATCGCAGCGCGCGCGGCGTCGCGCACCGCGGCCACCGTCGTGCCCAGCCCCTCGCCGAGACCGCCCGCGAGACGCCCGGCGGGCGCCTGGGCGAGCCCGGCGACGAGGTCCTCCCCCGCCACCTCGAGGGTCCCTGCGTCGCCGCCGTGCCGGCGCGCGCTCGCAGCCGCGGCGGCGACCGCCGAGCCCGTGAGCGTCGCCGCGGCCACCGACGTCACCCGGGCGGCGAGCTCGTGGGCCTCGTCGACCACCACGACGTCGTGCTCGGGGAGGATCGCTCGTCCCTCCACGGCGTCGACGGCGAGCAGCGCGTGGTTGGTGACCACCACGTCGACCTCCTTGGCGCGGGCGCGACCCTGCTCGACGTGGCAGTCGGCCGCGAGCGGGCAGCGCGCCGCGCCCAGGCACTCCCGCGCGGTCACCGACACCTGGCGCCACGCGCGGTCCGGGACGCCGGGCACGAGGTCGTCGCGGTCACCGGTCTCGCTGCGCTCGGCCCACTCTCGGGCCCGTCGCACCTGGCGGCCCAGCGACGACGTCGGCCCGTCCCCGCTGCCGCCGGCGACCTCGAAGAGCACGTCGGCGTCGGCCGGCTCCCCCATGGCGCCGGCGAGCTTGTTGACGCACACGTACTGCGAGCGCCCCTTGACCACCGCCGACGTGAGCTGGCGCCCCAGCAGCGGCGCGAGCGCCGCGGAGAGCCTGGGCAGGTCTCGCTCGGCGATCTGGCGCTGCAGGGCCAGCGTCGCGGTCGAGACGACGACGGGTGTCGACGTGCGCACCGCGTGGGCGGCCAGCGGCACGAGGTAGGCCAACGACTTGCCCGTCCCGGTGCCCGCCTGGACCATGAGGTGCTCGTCGTCCCTCGCCGCGCGCTCCACCGCCGCGGCCATCTCCTGCTGGCCGGGGCGCTCGCTGCCCCCGAGGGCCGCCACGGCCGCACCGAGCAGCTCGGTGAGGTCGGCGGCGCCGTCCCCGGGCGCGGACGGTCGGTGAGGTGACGCCACCGGTGCAGGCTAGGCGGCGCCCCCGACGCCGACGCGCGCGGCGGAGCCGACCTGCTGCGCGAGCGCCCCGGCGATGCCGGCCAGCACGCCGGGGGTCAGGCGTCCCCGGGCCAGGCCGAGCTCGGCGACCCCCTCGAAGACGCGCGGCGAGGAGGCGCTGGCGCGCAGCGCGGCGAGCAGGAGGGCGTCGTGACCGGTCAGCGAGGCGGCGGCGCGGGTGTGCCGCAGGTGGACGCCGAGGTGGCGGCGCAGCGCTCGCTGGTAGGCCGCCCCCGCCTGGGCGCCGTCGCTGCCGGGGCCGGTGGCCCGCGCGGCGGCCCGCCCCGCCAGGACTCCGGAGAGCACCGCGTAGAAGATGCCCTCGCCGGAGCTCGGGTTGATGAGCGAGGCGGCGTCGCCGGCGAGCAGCCCCGGCCCGTCGGCGACCGAGCGCGGCGCCCCGGTGCTCAGCGGGAGCAGGTGCCCGCTGACGCCGGTGGCGGCCTCGCCCGCGCCGGGCAGGAGGGCGTCGAGGGAGTCCAGCAGGGCGCGGCGCGTCGGTCGCGGCGCCGAGCTCCCCCGCGGCAGGAGACGTCCGTAGCCCACGTTGGCCACCCCCCTCCCGGTGTCGAAGCTCCACGCGTACGCCGGCCGCGGGCCGCTCGGGTCGAAGGCGATGACCTGGGCGCCGGCGTGCTCGCTGACGACCGGGGCGTAGCCGCGCACCGCCAGAGCGGTGGTCCCGGGGCGCTGGGGTGGCACGGCGGGCGAGAGCGCCGCGCGCACGCGCGACCCCGCCCCGTCGGCCCCGATGACGACGCGGGCGGTGATGCTCACCCCGTCACCGGTGTCCAGCCGCACCGCGCCGCCGCTGCCGGTGAGCGAGCGGACCCGCCCCCGACGGACCACGGCGCCGCGATCACGGGCCGCGGCGATGATCCGGGCGTCGAGCACCTCGCGCGGCACCACGTAGCCGGGGCGCTCCAGCGCTCGCTGCGCCACCACCGACGGCGCACCGCGCGCCTCCATCGACAGGCGCAGGACCGGCGTCGGCGACCAGTCCGCGAGCACGTCACCGGCGCCGACCTCAGCGAGGACGTCGAGGACGTGGGGCGCCACGCCGTCACCGCACACCTTGTCGCGGGGGAAGTCCTCGCGGTCCAGGACGAGCACGCTGGCACCCGGCCGCTCGGCGAGCACCGCGAGGGCGGCGCTGGCCCCGGCGGGCCCCCCACCGACGACGACGACGTCCCACGCCCGGTCCCCGCGGGAGCGCCGCGGGGCGGGTGTCACGGCGCTCAGGCGAGCGTGACGGAGATGCCGGCGGGCTCCAGGGCCTTGGTGAAGGGGCACAGCGCCTTCGCCTGCTCGACGACGCGCTCGGCGGAGTCGCCGGCGAGCCCGGAGACGGCGAGCGCGAAGGACGCGGTGTACCCGGCCTCCTCCTCGGTCTTCAGCGTCACGGTGCCCTCCACCGAGACGGACGAGGCGTCGACCTCCTGGCTGGAGGCGGCGATGCCGATGGCCTGCTGCAGGCACGCCGCGATGGCAGCCGCCATGAGGTGCTCGGGGGTGGTGACGCCGCCCTTGTCCTCACCGGCGAGCTGGGTGCTGGCCGACAGGACGTCGTCAGAGGTGCTCACCGACCCGGGGGTGGCGGTGGCGACGGCTTCGTGGACGGTCTCGGGGGAGGTCATGCGCTCGACGGTACCCAGGAGTGGCGGCACCGGCGAGCCGTGGAACCGGCCGGTCAGCGCGCCGGCGCCGTCGAGGACGCCGCACCGCTGGCCGCGCCGGTACCGGCTCGCGAGGACGCGGCGTCAGCGGCGGCGGCGAGGTCCGCGGCGAGGTCGGGGCCCACGCGAGCGCGAAGGCGCGTCCCGTCGCCGGTGTGCTCCACCTCGTCGACCTCACCGGTGCTGTGCGCGCGCGAGAGGAGGTCGCCGCGCTCGTAGGGCACGAGCACGTCGACGGCCACGTCCGGGCGCGGGAGCAGCTCGCCGAGGCGCTCCCCGAGCTCGCGGACGCCGGCGCCGGTCCGCGCGGAGACCACCACGGCGCCGGGCTCGCGCCGCTGCAGGCGGGCGAGCACGTCGGGGTCCGCGGCGTCGGCCTTGTTGAGCACCACCAGCTCCACGAGGTCGTGGCCGAGCGCCGCGGCCGCCTCCTCGGTGCGGCCCGACCCCCAGAGCCCGAGCTCGCCGAGCACGGTGCGCACCGCGGCGATCTGCCCCTCGGGGTCAGGGTCGGAGGCGTCGACGACGTGCACGAGCACGTCGGCCTCCGCCACCTCCTCCAGGGTGGAGCGGAACGCCTCGACGAGCTGGGTGGGCAGCCGGCGGACGAAACCGACGGTGTCCGCCAGGGTCATGTCACGCCCGTCCGGGGTCTGGGCGCGGCGGATCGTGGGGTCCAGGGTGGCGAACAGGGCGTCCTCGACGAGCACGCCGGCGCCGGTGAGCCGGTTGAGCAGCGAGGACTTCCCGGCGTTGGTGTACCCCGCGATCGCCACGCTGGGCACGCGCCCGCGGCGCCGCGAGGCCCTGCGGGTCTCCCGGGCGGGCTTCATGGCCTTGATCTCACGGCGCAGCTTGGCCATGCGCGTGCGGATGCGACGGCGGTCGAGCTCGATCTTCGTCTCACCCGGGCCGCGGGAGCCGATGCCCTCACCGCCGGCGACCCGCCCTCCCGCCTGGCGCGACATCGACTCGCCCCAGCCGCGCAGGCGGGGCAGCAGGTACTCGAGCTGGGCGAGCTCGACCTGGGCCTTGCCCTCCTTGGACTTCGCGTGCTGGGCGAAGATGTCGAGGATCAGGGCGGTGCGGTCGATGACCTTGACCTTGACGACGTCCTCGAGGCCTCGTCGCTGGCTCGGGCTCAGCTCACCGTCGGCGATGACGGTGTCGGCGCCCTCCGCCGCGACGATCTCGCGGAGCTCAGCGGCCTTGCCCTGGCCGAGCCACGTGCTCGGGTCCGGGTTGAGCCGGCGCTGCAGCACCCCGTCGAGCACCGAGGAGCCAGCGGTGGCGGCGAGGGCGGCGAGCTCGCGCAGGGAGTTCTCAGCGTCCGCCACGGTGCCGTCGGCGCCCGACCACACCCCGGCGAGCACCACGCGCTCCAGGCGCAGGCGCCGGTACTCGACCTCGGTGACGTCCTCGAGCTCGCTGCTCAGCGCCGAGCCGAGCTCGCCGACGCGGCGCAGCGCCGCGCGGTCCTGGCGCTCCATCTGGTCGCCGTCGACGTCGTCGCGGTGCTCGACCGGCGCTCGGCCGGGAAGGTCTGTCGGGGTCTGGTGCTGCTGAGCTGCCTGGAAGTGCTGGGCTGCCTGGGTCATGGGCCTCCTGGTCCGTGCGAGCCGGTTCGTCCACCGCTGGAGGGCGGCGCCGCCGTGGCGCCGGGCTCACGGGGCGCGAGCGCCCACTGTGACAGTCAACGCCGTCCGGCGCCACGGTGTTTCCACCGGTCGGGCTGGCGGCGGGGACGGCGTGGTCGGCGGTGGTCGGCGGTGGTCGGCGGTGGTCGAGCGTCGGCAGGGGCCGTCAGCGGTCGCGACTACCGTCGCGGCGGTGAGCACCACCGGCGACCACTACTTCACGTCCTCCCCCGCGGCACCCGCGCAGCGACGACAGCTCTCGGTCCGCCTCGCCGGGGCCCAGCGCTCCCTGCGCACCGCCGCCGGGGTGTTCAGCGCGGACCGGCTCGACGCGGGCACGGCGGTCCTGCTCGACGCCGTGCCCGCGCCGCCGGCCCGAGGCGACCTCGTGGACCTCGGGTGCGGGTGGGGTCCGCTGACCCTCGAGCTGGGGCTCGCGAGCCCGGGCGCGACGGTGTGGGCGGTGGACGTGAACGCCCGGGCCCTGGAGCTCACCGCGGCCAACGCGGCCTCCCTGGGGCTGAGCGGTGTCCGCGCCGTGACGCCGGAGCAGGTGCCCGACGACCTCGTGGTGGACGCGCTGTGGTCCAACCCGCCGGTGCGCGTCGGCAAGGCCGTCCTCCACGAGATGCTCCGCACCTGGCTGCCGCGGCTGCGCCCGGACGGCTCGGCGGCCGCCCACCTCGTGGTGCACCGTCACCTGGGCTCGGACTCCCTCGCGCGGTGGATCGCAGCGCAGCGGTTCGAGGCCCTCGGCGCGGCCGTCGAGGCCGCGGTCGAGCGCGTGAGCAGCGTCGACGGGTACCGGGTGCTGAGGGTCACCTGCAGCAGGGCGTGACAGGCCCACGCACAGGGCTCGGCGGGGCGGTACGGCGGCAGGGGGATGCGGTACGGCGACGGACGTCAGGCGATGCGCCGACGCCGGCGCTGGCGGTCGACCGCCAACCGGTGCAGCAGGGCCTCGCGGCGGGCGAGACGACGCAGGTGGTCCTCGGACATGTCGTCCTGCCTGCCCTCGGCCAGGGCGAGGGCCATGAGCTCCTCGCCGCCCAGGACGTCGGCGCGCGGGCCGACGCGGCGAGCCGGACGGACGTCGTCGACCCGGACGTCGTCGACGTCGGCGCGGGCGGACGGCGCCGGCGCGGCCCCCGACGGCCCACCCTCCTCCACCACCAGGGCGAGGACGGCGTCGTGGGTGGTCATGGCGTCCTCCTGCCCCTGGCCGGCGGGTCCGGCGCGATGACCCCATCGTCTCGTGACACCTGGCCCGTTGCGAGGCGTTTGCACCCGCCAGCGGTCACGATGTGGTCACGACATGCCGGGGATGTGCTGGTGGGGGACGTTCGTCCCAGGTCCGGGTGCCTCGCGACGCGTCAGGCCAGCGCCGCGAGGTCCACCACGCCCTCGGCGAGCATCACGGCCGGGCCGGCCAGCTCGATCGAGGAGTCCTCGGAGATGGTGACCGAGAGCAGGCCTCCCGGGACCTCCACGAACCAGGACGACGGAGCCTGCGCGTCCACCGCGCCAGCTCCCAGCCCGGACGCCCAGGCGCGCGAGGCCAGCGCCGCTGCGCACGCGCCGGTGCCGCACGACTGCGTCTCGCCGACGCCGCGCTCGTGGACGCGCATGCGCACCCGGCCCATCCCCACGCCCTCGTGGTCACCGGCGGCCGTGTCATCCGTCCCCTCCGAGGGGGCACCGCCGCGCGGGGCGGCCTCGCGGTCCAGCGGCACCACGAGCTCGACGTTGGACCCCGCCGGCGGCGCCGGCTCGACCACCGGCGCCGACGTGAGGTCAGCGGCCTCCAGCTCGTCGAGGTCGGCGAGGACCACGACGGTGTGCGGGTTGCCCAGGTCGACGGACAGGGCGGGCCGCTCCACGGGCAGGCCCTCGATCGTGACGGTCGCGTCCGACCCGGTGGAGGCCGCGGAGTCCGGGTGCACCAGGGCGCCGGTGCCCATGCCGACGGCCCACCACGCCTCCCCGTCGGGGCCGGTGGTCGCGCGCACCCGTCGCACGCCGGCGCGCGTGCCGATGCTCACCCCGTCGGCCACCTCCTCGGGGGACACCTCACCGATGGCCGCCAGGTGCGCGACGAGCACCCGGATGCCGTTGCCGCACATCTCCGCGGTGCTGCCGTCGGCGTTGCGGTGGTCCATGAACCACGTGGCGGCGGGGTCCTCCTCCAGCGCCCGGGCCCCTTCGGGGAGCGCCTCGCTGCGGACCACCCGGATGACCCCGTCCGCGCCCAGCCCCGTGTGACGAGAGGCCAGGGCTGCGGCGCTCGCCGGACCCCACAGGGGCGCCGCGTCACCGGGGGCGTCGAGGGTCCCGTCGTGGTCGGGCAGCAGCACGAAGTCGTTGCCGGTGCCGTGGGCCTTGACGAAGCCGACGACCGAGGGCCGCCCGGTGGGCGAGCTCGTGGGTGCGCTGGTGGAGGTGCTCACGCGCGAAGCCTAGGTCGCCCGTCCCAGGGCGGCCAGCACCTCGTCCAGGAGCCCGCGCGAGCCGGGCGGTGCGCCGGCGTCGACCCAGGTGATGCGGTGGTCGGGACGGAACCACTGCACCTGGCGCTTGGCGTACTGCCGGGTGGCCACCGCCGTCTGCGCGTACGCCTCGTCCTCGGTGAGGCGCCCGTCGAGATGGTCGAGGACCTGGGCGTAGCCCAGCGCCCTGCGCGCGGTGGTGCCCTCGCGCAGGCCCGCACGGGCGAGCGCGATCACCTCGGCCGTCAGACCCCCGTCCCGCATGGTGGCCACGCGGGTCTCGATGCGCGCCACGAGCCGGTCCCGGGGCACGCGCAGCCCCACCTGCACGGCCTCGACGGCGTAGCGTCCCCGCTCCGGCATGGACGCCGAGAACGGGCGCCCGGTCAGGGCGATCACCTCCAGGGCGCGCACGACCCGCCGGGTGTTGCTGGCCGCGATGGCGGCAGCGGCCTGCGGGTCGCTGGTCGCCAGGCGCGCGTGCAGCGCCGCGGCGCCGGCGAGCTCGAGGTCGTCCTCGAGCGCGGCGCGCACGACGGCGTCGGTGGGCGGGAAGTCCAGGCGGTCCAGCGCGGCGCGCACGTAGAGCCCGGAGCCGCCGACGAGGACGGGGACGCGGCCGCGCGCGGTGATCTGCGCGAAGGCGGTCCGCGCGCTGCGCTGGTACGCCGCCACGGACGCCGGCTCGCGCACGTCGAGGACGTCGAGGAGGTGGTGGGGCACCCCGCGACGCTGCGCCGGGGTGAGCTTCGCGGTGCCCACGTCCATGCCGGCGTAGAGCTGGGAGGCGTCGGCGTTGACCACCTCTCCGCCGAGGGCGAGCGCGAGGTCCACGGCCAGGTCGGACTTGCCGCTCGCGGTGGCCCCGACGACGGCGATCACCGGGGCGCCCGCCGCGGCGCTCACGGGCTGAGCGTCCCGAGACCGGACCACGCCGCGACGGCCTCGCCGTCCGGGTCGCCCTCGACCCGGTCGCGGCGGTCCACGAGCAGCGTCGGCCGCGCCGGCGCGCTGTGGCGCGGCCACCCGGGCTCCGGCGCGCACCGGGGCGAGGACCCGTCGCCGGGGTGGCCCTCGCGGACGAACGTGAGCCAGCGCGCCCGCAGCCGGCGCGCCATGGCGGCGACCTCGGGGTCGGGGCGTCCCAGCAGCAGGCGCGCGACCGCGGGGCGGGGCGGGAAGACCAGGGCCAGGTCCAGGGCGTGGAAGGCGCCCATGCCCAGGAACGGGGAGCGCCAGTCCAGGCGGTAGCCCCACGCGTCACCGCCGGCGCGGGCGCAGGCGTCGAGGAGCTGGGCGGTGGGCACCGTGAACAGGGTGTGGGTGCCCAGGCGGGCCAGCCCCGCCCGGGTGTCGGGGTAGTGCGCCAGCACGCGCCGCGCGCCGTCGGCGCCGTGCTGGGCGGCGATCATCACGGCGATCCGGGAGCGGGTCAACGGCAGGATGGGGAAGCGCAGGGTGGTGAAGAAGGCGTGCTCGTCGCGGTTGGTGCCCGCGAGCAGGGCCACGCCGGACGCCGCGCGGTCCGCGGCGGCGGCGAGCCCCTCGCTCTCGCTGGCCGGGAGCAGGTCACCGTCCCACACGGGCCGGGTGCTCAGCTGCTGCGGACGGGTGGCGATCGCCCCGCGCATGGCCGCGAGGAGCGCCGGGGCGCTGGCGTCCCACAGCCGCTCCGGGTGCTCGGGGAAGGCCTCGAGGCGCGCGACGACCTCCCGGGCGACGGCGGCCGCGTCGTGGGGATCGGTCAGCTGCGACAGCGCCCCCGAGGCGGCGATGACCCCGCGGAAGAGCCCGCGGGTGGACGGCGCGGTCATCAGGGCGGTCGCCGAGCCTGCCCCGGCCGACTCCCCGGCGAGGGTCACCCGTGCCGGGTCCCCGCCGAAGGCGGCGATGTTGCGCGCCACCCACTCCAGCGCGGCGACCTGGTCGCGCAGCCCGGCGTTGGCCACGACCCGTTCCGCCGCGGGCGTGCCGGCGAGGACGCCGCGCAGGTCGAGGAAGCCGAAGACACCGAGGCGGTAGTTCACGGTGACGACCACCACGTCGCCCTCGCGGGCCAGGGGCGATGCGTCGTAGCCCTCGCCGCGGCCCACGGCGTAGGCGCCGCCGTGCAGCCACACCAGCACGGGACGTCCGCCGGCGTCGGCGGGGCGCAGCGGGGCCGACGGGGCGTGGACGCTGAGGACGAGGCAGTCCTCGCTGCGCCGGCCCGCGGTGCCCAGGACGGCCCCGAGGCGGCGCGGCAGCGGGGTCGAGATCATCTGGGGGCTGGCGTCGCCGCGGGCCGTGCCGTCACGGACCCCTGACCACGGAGCGGGCGGGCTCGGGGCGGCGAAGCGCAGCGGGCCGACCGGCGGCGCGGGGGAGGGGACGCCGCGGAAGACGTCGACGTCGCCATCGGCGACGCCGCGCAGGAGCCCGTGGGACGTCTCGACGACGGGGCCCGACGGGGACGCGGAGAGGCTGGGGCGACGGCTGGTCACCGCCCCATCCTCCCCCGCGCCCGTCGCGCGCCGCACGCGAGCAGGCCCCTGAGCTGCGCGTCGATCAGCCGACGAGGCCCTCGGACTGCATCCAGTCGTAGGCGACGTCCGCCGGGTCCTCCCCGTCGACGTCGACCCGTGCGTTGAGCTCGAGCATGACCTCGTTGGTGATCCTCGGGGTGATCTGCTCCATGATCCCGGCCATCTCGGGGTTGGCCTCCAGGGCAGGCGTGTCGAAGACGGGTGCGACGTTGTAGCTGGGGAAGAACCTCTCCGGGTCCTCCAGCAGCGCGAGGTCGAGCGCGAGGATCCGCCCGTCGGTGGTGAACACCTCACCGAAGTTGCACAGCTCGCCGGCGTCGGTGGCGGTGTAGACGGCGCCGGTGTCGAGGGTGCGCACGTTGTCGCGGGGCACGCCGTCCGGGTCGCCGAGGGTCAGCCCGTAGGCCTCGAGCATCCCGGGGAACCCGTCGGTGCGGGAGGCGAACTCGCTCTCCACGCAGAAGGTCCGGTCCTCCACGGGCAGGTCCGCGAGCTGCGAGAGGTCCGTGATCCCGCCGAGGTCGTCGAGGGCCTCCTCGCGCACGGCGAAGGCGTACGTGTTGTTCATCGGCGCCGGCTCGAGCCAGGTGATCTCGTTCTCCACGTCGGCCTCCTTCACCGCCTGGTACTGGGCCTCGTCACCGACGATGGGGGTCTCGTTGCCCAGGTACGCGATCCACGCCGTGCCGGTGTACTCCCACTGGAAGTCCGTCTCGCCGGTGACGATGGCTTGGCGCGCCGGCACGGAGCCGGGGATGTTCGTGCGGTCGAGCACGGTGTACCCGGCGGTCTCCAGGGCGATGACGGCCACCTTGCCGAGGATGAGCTGCTCGGTGAAGTTCTTGCTCCCCACCGAGACGCTCTCACCCTCGGCCGCGGGGATCTCCGTGATGGAGCCCGGCTCGGCAGCGGGCGTGAAGCTGCTCACGCCGCCCAGCCCGCACCCGGAGAGCGCCAGCGATGCTGCGGCGAGCGCCCCGGCGAGCGCGGTGCGGCGCGCGCGCGTGGTCGAGGTGATGGTCATCTCAGTCCCTTCGGGGAGGCGACGTGCTCCACGACACGACCCAGCCAGTCGATGAGCAGGGCGAGCAGCGCGACGAGGATCGCGCCGGAGAACAGCGCCGCGTTCAGGTTGAGGTTGATGCCGGTGGTGATGAGGATCCCCAGGCCTCCCCCGGAGATGAAGGTCGCCAGGGTGGCCGTGCCGACGAGCAGCACCAGCGCGGTGCGCACCCCGGACAGCAGGATCGGGACGGCCAGCGGCAGCTCCACCCGGAGGAGGACCGACAGCGCCGACATGCCCATGCCGCGCCCGGCCTCGATGAGGCGGTAGTCCACGGCCTGGATGCCCACCATGGTGTTGCGCAGCACCGGCAGCGTGGCGTAGAGCACGAGGGTGACGACGGCCGTGCCGAAGCTGAACCCGAGGAACGCGACCGAGGCCAGGATCACGAACAGCCCGATCGCGGGCGCGGCCTGGCCGATGCCCGCGATGGTCACCACGACGGGCGCGACGAACCGCCGCAGCGGCCCCCGGGTCAGCAGCACGCCGAGCGGGATGGCGATGACGAGCACGATGGCCGCCGCGAGGAACGTCAGCTGCACGTGCTGCCACGTGCTGCGGCCCAGCGCCGTCCAGCCCAGCTGCTCGAGCTCCGTGGTCGACAGGTCGGCGGTCACGCGCCAGACCAGCCAGGCCCCGAGGGCGACGGCGATGGCGATCGGCTGGACGATCAGGCCCTTCCACCCTCGCTCGGGCTCGGTGGCGGCCTCCGAGGTCTCCTCGGTGAGGTTCTCCGGCTCCGGGGCGCCGCCGCGGTCCTCGTCGGTGCGGGTGGTCGTGGCGCTCATCCGATCTCCTCGGTCCGCAGGTGCTGGATCGAGCCCATGACGGTCTCGATCATCACGACCCCGAGGAAGGCCTCACGGCGCCCGGTGACCAGCACCCCGCCCTGCGAGGCGACGAGCATGGTGTCGAGGGCGTCGTTGAGGGTCGCGCTGCGGCCGACGACGGGCAGGCGCTCGTCCGGCTTCGACGGCACGCGGCTGACCTGCTCGAGCTCGCGCACCGACGGCCACGACAGCGGCCGGTCACGGTCGTCGACGACCACGACGTACTTCTGGCCCGCGGCGACGGCCTGCGCCACGGCGGCCGCGGCGTCGCTGCCGGCCTTCACGGTCATGGCCGGCACGAGGTCGACCTCGTGGACGCGGGTGAGGCTGAGCGCCTTGAGGCTCGCGCCGGACCCGATGAAGTCGGCGACGTAGTCGTCGGCGGGGTCGGCGAGGATCGCCTCGGGGGTGTCGTACTGCTTGACCTCGGCGCCGGCGTCGAAGATGACGATCTTGTCGCCGAGCTTGACCGCCTCGTCGAAGTCGTGGGTGACGAAGACGATGGTCTTCCCCAGCTCCTCCTGGATGCGGATCAGCTCGTCCTGCAGGCGCTGGCGGGTGATGGGGTCGACCGCGCCGAACGGCTCGTCCATGAGCAGGACGGGCGGGTCCGCGGCCAGGGCTCGGGCGACGCCAACGCGCTGCTGCTGCCCGCCGGAGAGCTGGCGCGGGTAGCGGTCGCGGTACTGGTCCGGGTCGAGGCCGACGAGCTCGAGCAGCTCGTCGGTGCGCTGCGCGATGCGCTTCTTGTCCCACTTGAGCATCTTGGGGACCATCCCGATGTTCGCCCCCACCGTCATGTGGGGGAACAGCCCACCGGCCTGGATGACGTAGCCGATGCGCCGGCGGAGCTCGTCCGCGTCCTGGTTCGTCACGTCCTCGTCGCCGAGGAAGATCTTGCCGCCGGTGGGCTCGATGAGGCGGTTGAGCATCTTGAGCAGCGTGGTCTTGCCGCAGCCGGAGGGGCCGACGAACATCACGGTCTCGCCGGCCTGGATCTCGAGGTCGACGGCGTCGACGGCGGCGGACTCCTGGCCGGGGTACTTCTTGGTCACGCCCTGGAGGTAGATCTTGACGCCGCTGACGGTGCGGCCCTCGCCGCCGTCGCCGGTGCTGGTGGTGGTGGTGTCGCTGTGGGAGATGGTCTCAGACACGGATACCTCTCGAGGTGGTCAGGCGGCCGACGATGACGAGCAGGATGTCCACGATGACGGCGACGACGACGACGGCGAACGTGCCGACCAGCGTGGAGTAGAGCGCACCGGCGCCGCCGAGGCGGGACAGTCCGGTGAAGATGAAGGAGCCCAGGCCGGGCCCGAGCACGTACGCGGCGATCGCGGCGATGCCCATGACCATCTGGGTGGAGGTGCGGATGCCGGCGAGGATCACCGGCCAGGCGAGGGGGAGCTCGACGCGCAGGAGGGTGCGCAGGCGGCTCATGCCCATGCCGCGCGCGGACTCCACGAGCGACTGGTCGACCTCGGTGAGCCCCACCACGGCGTTGC
>JARIBR010000135.1 GCA_029258695.1 Quadrisphaera sp. | reverse complement strand
GGCGCAGCGACTACGTGCTGCTCCTCGACGACGACGTGCGCACCGAGCCCGAGGGCATCGCCCGGGCCATCACCTTCGCCGACCTGGCGCGCACGCCGACGATCGTCGGCGGGCACATGTTCTCGATGTACCAGCGCTCCCTGCTGCACGCGCTCGGCGAGCGGGTGCAGCGCTGGCGCTTCTGGTGGGGGCCGGTGGCCCACACCCTCGAGGACCACGACCTGGGACGCGCCAACCTGCGCTCCACGCCGTGGCTGCACCGCCGCGTGGACGTCGACTACAACGGGTGGTGGATGTGTCTCATCCCCACGTCCGTGGTGCGCGAGATCGGCGCGGCGCTGCCGGTGTTCATCAAGTGGGACGACGCCGAGTACGGCCTGCGCGCCTCCGAGGCCGACGTGCCGACGGTCTCCTTCCCGGGCACGGCCGTCTGGCACGTGCCCTGGACGGACAAGGACGACGCCATCGACTGGCAGGCCTACTTCCACGCCCGCAACCGGGTGGTCGCCGCGCTGCTGCACTCCCCGTACCCGCGCGGCGGGAACGTGGTGCGGGAGTCCTTCTCCATCCAGGTCAAGCACCTGCTCTCGATGCAGTACTCCACCGCTGAGCTGCGCCTGCTGGCCCTGGAGGACGTCCTCGCCGGGTGGCGCGGCATGCACGAGGACCTGCCCGGCAAGCTCGCGCAGGTGCGCGCGCTGCGCGCCTCGTTCGACGACGCGACGTACAAGCCCGACGCCTCGGACTACCCGCGGGTGCGCCGCCGCAAGCCCCCCCGGCGCGGCCGCGAGCTGGAGGTGCCGAAGAACCGGGTGGCCATCCTGGCGGCGGCGGCCTCCGGCGTCGTCAGGCAGCTCCGCGGCGTCGACTCCCTGGCGGAGTCCAACCCCCAGGTCGACGTGGCGCACATGGACGCGCGCTGGTGGATGCTCAGCCAGTACGACTCCGCGCTGGTCTCCGCCGCGGACGGCACCGGCAGCGCCTGGTACCGGCGCGACCCCGCCCGGTTCGCCTCGCTGCTGCGCCGCTCGCTGCGCGTGCACGAGGCGCTCCTGCGCGAGTGGCCCGCGCTCGCCGCCGACTACCGCGACGGGATCGAGGGGCTCGCCTCCGTCGAGGCGTGGCGCGCGTCCCTGGGCCTGGACGGGGGCGATGGGGGCGACGACGTGAGCGGCGGGCGGCCCGAGGCGGGCGCCGCGCGGACCGGGGCGCACGCCGCCTCCCAGAGCGGGGCGTGAGCACCCGCGCCGCTGGCGGCCCCTCGGCCGGGTCCCCGGCGTCGGGCGACCTCGTCGAGCCCGGGCACGGCGCCGGGCTGCTCGACGTGGCACGACGCCGCTTCCTGCTCCAGCTCCTGGTGCGCAAGGAGCTGCGGGTGCGCTACCGGGCCTCGGTGCTCGGGCTGGCGTGGAGCTACGTCAAGCCCGGCGTGCAGTACGTCGTCTACTTCCTCGCCCTCGGGGTCTTCCTCAACCTGCGTGACGCCATCCCGGACTTCGCGGTGTACCTGTTCTCCGGGATGATCGCCATCAACCTGTTCTCGGAGTCCCTCGCCAACGCCACGCGCTCGGTGGTCAACAACGCCGACCTGGTGAAGAAGATCTACCTGCCCCGCGAGCTGTTCCCCGTCGCCTCGGTGTGGGTGGCGATCGTGCACTTCGTGCCGCAGCTGCTGGTGCTGCTCGTCGGCGCCGTCGTCGCCGGGTGGCGCCCCCAGGTGGTGCCGCTGCTCGCGGGGCTCCTCGGGTTCGTCATCATCGTGGGGCTGGCCACCGGCCTGGGGCTGCTCTGCGCGGCGTTCAACGCGCTGTTCCGCGACCTGGAGAACCTCGTGGACCTCGTCCTCATGGTCGCCGTCTGGGTCTCCCCGGTGCTCTACCCCTGGCAGCGGGTCGCCGCCGTCGTGGGCGAGGGTTCGTGGCTGCTGACGCTCTACCAGGCCAACCCGGTGACGGTGGCCGTCGAGCTGTTCCACTGGGCGTTCTGGTACCGGGCCGCCCTCGACGACGGGAGCGAGGGCTTCGGCCCCGACGTGCTCCCCCCCGACCTGCTCTGGCACGCCGGGCTCGCGCTCGTCATCACCGCAGCAGCCCTGGTGGCGGGCCAGCTGGCCTTCCGCCGGGTCGAGGGCCGCTTCGCCCAGGAGCTCTGAGGTGAGCGCGCACCCGCCCGACGACCCCGTCGACCCGCCCGACGAGCCAGCCGACCCGACCGCCCCCGTCCACCCGCCACCCGCGGTCCCCGCGCCGGCCCCCACCGCGATCGAGATCTCCGACGTCTCCCAGCGCTTCACGCTGCGCAGCACCCGATCGCTCAAGGAGCTCGCGGTCTACCTCGCCCGCGGCAAGGACCTCGGCAACTCCTTCGACGCGCTGCGCGAGGTCTCCCTGACGGTCGGCCAGGGGGAGACGGTGGGGCTGCTGGGCTTCAACGGCTCGGGGAAGTCGACGCTGCTCAAGCTCATCTCCGGGGTGATGCGCCCCTCCGCCGGCCAGGTGAGGGTCCGCGGCCGCATCGCCGGGCTCATCGAGGTCGGCGCCGGGTTCCACCCGGACCTGACGGGACGGGAGAACGTCTTCCTCAACGGCGCCATCCTCGGCATGGACGAGGCGACGATCACCGAGCGCTTCGACGACATCGTGGCCTTCTCCGAGATCGAGCGGTTCATCGACACCGAGGTGAAGCACTACTCCTCCGGGATGTTCCTGCGCCTGGCGTTCGCGGTGGCCGTGCACACCGACCCGGACGTCTTCCTCATCGACGAGATCCTCGCGGTGGGCGACGAGCCGTTCCAGGCCAAGTGCATCGCGCGGGTCGAGTCGCTGCGAGAGGAGGGGAAGACCCTCGTGATCGTCAGCCACGACCTCGGGATGATCGAGCGTCTGTGCAGCCGCGGCATCGTGCTGCGCGGCGGAGAGGTGATCGCCGACACCGATGCCGTCTCTGCCGTCGCGGCCTTGCGGGCTACCGGCTGAACGTCACATCTTGATGCAGAGCGTCACGAGTGTGACACGTTTTCCATGATCAAGGTGACGTTCGCGTCCCTCGGGACTACGTTTACGCGGTAAGGCATCAGTCGTGCCTGAACAGCCGGTCCTCTCACCGGCCCGACCGGCGCCCCACGAGGGCCCGTCCTCGTCCCATCCCTCCAACCTTCGGGAGATCACCATGGCCACGAACAACCCCTCCGGAGCCGTACGGCTCGGGGACGGCGACGACCGCGTCCACGAGGAGACCGTCGCCCCCACCGCCGAGCACCGCGCGCGCACCCCGCAGCGCACGGACAGCAACGACGGCGTCAACATCACCATGCCGCCGCAGCGCGGCGACGAGGTGCGATGGGGCCCCATCTGGGCCGGTCTGGTCGTCGCCCTCGGCATCTTCCTGCTCCTCGAGCTCGTCGCCTTCGCGGTCGGCATCATCGACCTCGGCCAGGGCGCCAACGACGGCACCGCCTCGGGCATCGCCACCGCGGTCATCGCCCTCATCGCCTTCTTCGTCGGCGGGCTGACCGCCGGGGCCTCGGCCATGTGGCACGGCATCTCGGCCGGTCTGCTGCAGGGCATCATGGTGTGGGCCCTGAGCATCATCGCCATCCTCTTCCTCACCCTCTTCGGTGGCGGCGCCCTGCTCGGCTCGCTCGGCCAGATCGCCTCGGAGGTCGTCAGCCTCGACCAGGTCACCTCGGCCGCCCAGGGCGTCAACCCGCCCGACGTCGACCCGGCGCAGGCGCTGGAGACCGCGCGCAGCAGCGCTTCCTGGGCCGTCCTCGGCCTGGGCCTGACCGTCATCGCCTCCGCGCTCGGCGGCATCGCCGGCGCCAAGATGTGGAAGGGCAAGGACGACCAGGCCCCGGTCGTCTCGCGCCACGGCGCCTGAGCCACCGCACCACCTCGACACCCCTCGCGAGGCGGCCCACCGGCCGCCGCGCGGGGGGTGTCGTCGTGCTGCAGCGAGGCGTGCGGACGTGCTTCGACGGGAACGCCCCGTGCCCTGGAACGCCCCCGCGCCCTGGGACGTCCCCGTACCGGACCTCGGCCGCGCGCGCCTCAGCCCGGCGCGGTGTACGGCGCCAGGTCCGGCGCTGTCGGTGCGCCGAGCCCCGAGGTCGTCTCCGCCACCGTCGTGAGGTCCCACGCGGCGGCCGCGTCGGGGTAGTCGATGCGCGCCAGCTGGCCCCACGCCACCTCGGGGGCGTCGATGAAGGCCGACTCGAGACGGGTGAGGGTGCCCGCCTCGGGGACCTGCGCGTAGAGACCACCGCGCCCGGACCGCCACACGCTGTCGCCGGTGCCCTCCAGCGGGTCGGAGCCGTAGAGGATCGCGTGGTCGGGGCGCTCGGCGATGCCGTCGGAGATGCGCACCTGGTCCGCGCAGGGGAACTGGTAGGTGAGCTGCCACGAGGTCGCGACGATCGCGTCGCCCGGCAGGTACTCGTCCATCGTGACCAGGGGGGCCGCGGACGGCTCCGAGACCGCGACCCAGCCGCCGTCGCCCGTGGCCCCGTCGACCGCCCGCAGCCGCACCACGTCGGCGTCCGCCGCCAGCGCGGGGTCGTAGACCACCGGCTCGCCGTCGGCGCCCTGGACCTCGGGGACCAGCGCGGGCTCGGGGCGCTCCGGCGTGGCGGCCGGCACCGGACCGCCGAGCGCCACCGTGCGCCACTCGGTGGTGCTCGCGTCGTCGTCGAGCAGCTGGGCGGTGACCAGCTCCACCGCGCCGTCGTCGCCGCGCTGCCCGTACTCGGCGACGACGCTGCTGCCGCCGGTCAGCGCGAGGTCGCCGGAGACCAGCGCCGTGACGACCTGGTCGCCGGCCGCCAGGGCGCCGTCGGGGGAGTACCAGGGCGTGGTCAGGGTCCCCGTCGCCGTGTTCCCCTCGGCGAGGCTGCCCCAGACCGCGCCGCTGGTCGCCGGG
>JARIBR010000126.1 GCA_029258695.1 Quadrisphaera sp. | reverse complement strand
GTGCAGCTGGGCCATCCGCGCGCTGGTGCCCGTGCCGCACGGCGAGCGGTCGAACCAGCCGGGGTGGATCGCCATGGCGTGGTGGGAGGTGCGGGCGTCGGAGCCCGGGGCGAGCAGCTGCACGTGGTGGCACCCGGTGATGTCGGAGCGCTCGGGGTGCGCCGGACGGTCGTGGGCGTCGATGGCGGCCATGATGGCGAGCCCGGCGTCCAGGATCTGCTGCTGGTGCTCGCGCTCGAAGGGGATCCCCAGCTGGTCGAGCCCGAGGATGGCGTAGAAGTTGCCCCCGTACGCCATGTCGTAGGTGACCTCGCCGAAGCCGGGGACGTCCACGCGGGCGTCCAGCCGGTGGGAGAACGAGGGCACGTTGCGGATCGTCACCGCGCGGGCCGCCCCGTCCTCGACGGCCACCTCGGCGACGACGAGCCCGGCGGGGGTGTCGAGGCGGATCGTCGTCACCGGCTCGACCACCTCGACCATGCCCGTCTCGACCAGCACCGTGGCCACGCCGATGGTGCCGTGCCCGCACATCGGCAGGCACCCCGAGACCTCGATGTAGAGCACGCCCCAGTCGGCGTCGGGCCGGGTGGGCGGCTGGAGGATCGCCCCGCTCATGGCGGCGTGCCCGCGCGGCTCGTACATCAGCAGGGTCCGCAGGTGGTCGAGGTGGCCCATGAACCACTCGCGGCGCTCCGCCATGGTCTCCCCGGGCAGCACGCCGACGCCCCCGGTGACGACGCGGGTGGGCATCCCCTCGGTGTGGGAGTCGACGGTGTGCAGCACGCGACGTGACCTCATCGCCCCTCCTCCTGGCGCGGACGCTCGGGGATCGCGGCCCTCACCGGTGGCCGGCGGCCAGCACGGCCTCGGTGGCGGCGCGCACCGCGGCCTCCTTCTCCGGGGCCAGCGGCAGGCGGGGCGGGCGGCACGGACCACCCTTGCGGCCGGCGAGGTCCATCGAGAGCTTGATGGCCTGGACGAACTCGACCTTGGAGTCCCAGCGGAGCAGCGGGTGCAGGGCCCGGTACAGCGGCAGGGCGCGCTCGAGGTCGCCGGCGCTCGCGGTCTCGAAGAGCTCGATGCAGCTGGCCGGCACCGCGTTCGGGTAGCCGGAGATCCAGCCCACCGCGCCGGCGAGCGCCAGCTCGAGCACCACGTCGTCGGTGCCCACGAGCACGTCCAGCTCGGGGGCCAGCTCCTTCGTCTCCCAGTAGCGGCGCACGTCCCCGGAGAACTCCTTGACCGCTCGGACCAGCCCCTCCTCGTGCAGGCGCGCGAGCATCGAGGGCACCAGGTCCACCTTGGTGTCCAGCGGGTTGTTGTACCCCAGGATCGGCAGGCCGACCCGGGCCACCTCGCGGTAGTGGGCGAGCACGGCGCGCTCGTCGGCGCGGAAGGTGTTGGGCGGCAGGAGCATCACGGCCGGGGCGCCGGCCTCTGCCGCCTGCTCGGTCCAGCGGCACGCCTCCATGGACCCGTAGGCGGCGACGCCGGGGATCACGCTGAACCCGTCCGGCGCGGCCTCGATCGCGGTGGTGACGACGTCGGCGCGCTCGGCGTCGGTGAGCGTCTGGTACTCCCCGAGGGACCCGTTGGGGGTGATGCCGTCGCAGCCGCTCTCGGCGAGCCAGCGCACGTGGTCGGCGAAGCCGTCGAGGTCGACCGAGAGGTCGTCGTGCAGCGGCAGGGCGGTGGCGACGAGGACCCCGTGCCAGGGCTGCGTGCGGGGGATGGCGGTCATGTCGGCGTGCTCCTTCGGTGGGGTGGCGGGCGGCCGGGGGTGGTGTCGGTGGTCTGCCCGGTGGTGGGAGCGGGCGGCCCGCAGCGGGCCAGCAGCCCCAGGGGGACCGGTGCGGCGAAGGGTCGGCGGCCCATCGCGGCGAGGTCGTCAGCGGCCAGCGGCCGCCCGCACGCCCGAGCGGTGAGGTCGGCGACGGCGTAGCCGCACACCCTCCCCTGGCACCAGCCCATGCCGGTGCGGGTGAACAGCTTCACGCTGTGGGCGCTCGTGGCGCCGAGGTCGACGAGGGCGCTCCGCGCGGCGCTGAAGGGGACCTCCTCGCAGCGGCAGACGGTGGTGGTGTCCTCCAGGAGGTCCGGCCAGCGGGGCGGGACCGGGTGGGCGCGGTGCATCGCGACCGCGAAGGCGCGCAGCCGGGCTGCCCGGCGCGCCAGCGAGGCGGCGCGCCGCCCTGAGCCCGCCCGCGAGGCGCCCGCGTCGTCGGCGACGGCGAGCGCGGCCAGCTCCCCCTCGATGACGGCGAGCGCCGCGCCGCCCACGCCGGTGGCCTCCCCGGCCGCGTGCACGCCGGGCACGTCGGTGCGCTGGGCGTCGTCCACGACCACCACCAGGCTGCCGTCGACGTCCAGGCGCGTCGCGCAGCGCAGCGCCAGCGGCACCTCGAGCTGGGGGGTGAAGCCCCACCCGACGGCCAGCAGGTCCGCGGCGAAGGTGCGCGCGGTGCCCGGCGCCGCGGCGCCCGTCGGGCCCAGGCGGGCGGTCTCCACGGACGCCACCGACGCCTCGCCCACGGCGCGGGTGACCACCCGGCGGGTCAGGTAGGGGATGCGGTGGCGGGCCATGAGGGCGGCGTAGCGCGCTCCCTCTGCCACCTTGGAGGGTGCGCCGGCGACGGCGCGGGCACCCGGGAGCCAGGCCCCGGGGTCCCCGGCCTCGCAGACGGCGAGCACGCGGGCGCCCGCGCCGGCCAGCGCGGTGGCCACGGGGAGCAGGAACGGGCCGGTCCCGGCGACGACGACGCGGGCCCCGGCCGCCACGCGGTGCTCCTTGAGCAGAGCCTGCACGCCGCCGGCAGCCATCACCCCGGGGAGGTCCCATCCCGGGAAGGGGAGCTGGCGGTCGTACCCGCCGGTCGCGACCACCAGCCGGGGCGCGGTCAGCACGGCGCCCCGTTGCCCGCCGTCGTGCTCGGCCATCCCCTCCAGGACGTGGAGCGCGAGACCGCCGGTGCGCCGCTCGACCCACCACGCGGTCGTCGACGTCAGGTGCGTCACGGCGCCGCGGCGCACGTGCTCGTCGAGGCGGTGCTCGAGCGCGGCGAGGCCCCGGGGGTGGTGGGCCGCGCGCGCCGGCGCCAGCGAGGCGTCGTCGCCGCCGTGACGCCAGTACTGGCCGCCGGCGCGGGCGCCGGCGTCGACCAGGGCCACGCGCAGCCCGTGGTCGGCGGCGCCGGTGGTGGCGGCCAGCCCCGCGGGCCCGGCGCCGAGGACCACCAGGTCGAAGGCTCGCGCTGCGCCCTCGCTCTCAGCCCCGCTCATGCCCGACCCCCTCCTGGGTGCTGACGACCAGGCCGTCGCGCGCCGGCACCAGGCAGGCCCGCTGGTTGGGCCGCCCCTCCACCGTGACGAGGCAGTCGAAGCAGACGCCGATGCCGCAGAACAGCCCTCGGGGGCGCCCGCCGAGCCGGGTGCTGCGCCAGGACCGCACGCCGGCCTCGGTCAGCGCGGCGCCGACGGTGGCGCCGGGGCGGGCGGGGATCCTGCGCCCGTCCAGGACGATGGCGACGGCGCTGCCCTCGACGGCGGCCTGCGGGTCGTCGGCGCTCACGGGGCCACCCGCGCGGGGATGGCCGGCTCCACGCCGGTCTCCACGAGCTCGCGGCCCCGCTCGGCGGCCTCGTCGAAGCGCTCCGGGCGGAAGGGCCGCACGTCGACGCCGCTCGTCCGGCCCGCCATGGCGTCGGCGAGCAGCCGCCCGGTCCCGGCGGCCAGCCCCACGCCCGCGCCCTCGTGGCCGCACGCGTGCCACAGGCCGGGGGCCCGCGGGTCGTGGCCGATCACGGGCAGGTGGTCCGGGCAGTAGGGGCGGAAGCCGACGTAGGGCCGCATCGCGCGCACCTGCGCCAGCGCGGGGAACAGCGCCACCGCGCCGGCGGCCAGCTGGGCGAGCACCGGCAGCGACGGCGTGGCGTCGAAGCCGACGCGCTCGCGGCTGGAGCCGATGAGCACGGTGCCGCTGTCGGTGCCCTCGACGACGGTGGACGTCTGCAGGTCCTCGTCGCCGCTGGAGACGTTCGCGACGTAGTCGGCGCCGTAGACCTTGTGGCGGACCATCGGCGGCAGCGGCTCGGTCACCAGGACGAACCCCCGGCGCGGCATGATCGGCACGTCCACCCCGGCGAGGCGGGCCACGTCCCCGCCCCACGTGCCGGCGGCGTTGACCACCGTCCCCGCCCAGAGGTCGCCCCGGCTGGTGCTCGCCCCGGTGACCCGGCCGCGGGTGCGGTGGAGCCCCGTGACGGTGGTCTCGGGCAGGACCCGGGCTCCCAGGCGGGTGGCCTCGCGCAGCATGACGGCGGCGGCGAGCATCGGCTGGACCTGCGCGTCCTGGGGGTAGAGGGCGCCGCCGCACACGTCTCGCGCGAGGTGCGGCTCGAGGTCGTGGAGCCCGCCGGCCGCCACGTCCACCACCTCGACGCCCCGGGCGCGCTGCTCGCCGGAGAACCGGCGGAGGTTGTCGAGGGTCTCGCCGTCCCGGGTGACGACCAGCCCGCCCTTGGGCGAGAACTCCAGGCCGCCGGTGCGGTCGGCGACGTCCTGCCAGGCCTGGCGGGAGAACAGCGCCAGGTCCAGCTCGGGGCCGGGCTCCTTGTCGGAGACGAGGATGTTGCCCTCGCCGCGCCCGGTGGTCCCGCCGCTGACCGGCCCGCGGTCCACGACGATCACGGACAGACCCTCCAGGGCGCAGGAGTAGGCGCAGGCGGCGCCCACGACGCCAGCCCCGACGACGAGGACGTCGGCCCCACCGCGACCCTGCGACATCGCTGGAGGATGCCACACCGCAGCAGGCCCCCGACGCTCGTGATCCTCGCGCCGGCCCCCGGGTCACCTCAGGACGAAACCCGTCCCCAGCCCGTCGTCGGGGTCGAGGGTGAAGGAGTGCTCGCCGGTCAGGTGCGCGGTGCCCGTGACCTCGGTGGCGATCTCGTCGGCCCCGTGCGCCCATGAGCGGGCGACCACCCGGGCGCGGAACCGCGTCCCGATGATGGACAGGTGCTCGAGATCCTGGCCGTCGGCGAGCTCGCCGGCGTCGTGCAGGAGCGCCAGCCGGGCTGAGGTCCCCGAGCCGCACGGGGAGCGGTCGACCTGGCCGTCCGCGAAGATCGTCACGTTCCTCTGCGTCAGGGCCGGCTGCTCGCCGCTGCGGTCCGCGGTGCGGCCGGGCACCTCGTGCTGCCAGACGACGGTCCCGTACAGACCCGACAGCCGCGGGTCCTCCGGGTGCTCGGTGGCGGGATGGCCGGCGAGCGAGG
>JARIBR010000125.1 GCA_029258695.1 Quadrisphaera sp. | reverse complement strand
GTGCAGCTGGGCCATCCGCGCGCTGGTGCCCGTGCCGCACGGCGAGCGGTCGAACCAGCCGGGGTGGATCGCCATGGCGTGGTGGGAGGTGCGGGCGTCGGAGCCCGGGGCGAGCAGCTGCACGTGGCGGCACCCGGTGATGTCGGCGCGCTCTGGGTGCACGGGCCGGTCCGCGGCGTCGATCGCCGCCATCACGGCCAGCCCGGCGTCCAGCACCTCCTGCTTGCGCTCGCGCTCGAAGGGGATCCCCAGCCGGTCGAGCTCCAGGATGGCGTAGAAGTTGCCGCCGTACGCCATGTCGTAGGTCACCGCGCCGAAGCCCGGCACGTCCACCGTGGCGTCCAGCCGGTGGGAGAACGACGGCACGTTGCGGATGGTCACCGACCGGGCGGCGCCGTCGCTCACGGCCACGTCGGCGACGACGAGCCCGGCGGGGGTGTCGAGGCGGATGGTCGTCACGGGCTCCACCACGTCGACCATGCCGGTCTCGACCAGCACGGTGGCGACCCCGATGGTGCCGTGACCGCACATCGGCAGGCACCCGGAGACCTCGATGTAGAGCACGCCCCAGTCGGCGTCGGGCCGGGTGGGCGGTTGGAGGATCGCGCCGCTCATGGCGGCGTGCCCGCGCGGCTCGTACATCAGCAGGGTCCGCAGGTGGTCGAGGTGGCTCATGAACCACTCGCGGCGCTCCGCCATGGTCTCCCCGGGCAGCACGCCGACGCCCCCCGTGACGACGCGGGTGGGCATCCCCTCGGTGTGGGAGTCGACGGTGTGCAGCACCCGTCGCGATCGCACCGCCCCTCCTCAGCGGTGGCCGGCGGCCAGCACGGCCTCGGTGGCGGAGCGCACTGCGGCGTCCTTCTCCGGGGTCAGCGGCAGGCGGGGCGGGCGGCACGGACCGCCCTTGCGGCCGGCGAGGTCCATCGAGAGCTTGATGGCCTGGACGAACTCGACCTTGGAGTCCCAGCGCAGCAGCGGGTGCAGGGCCCGGTACAGCGGCAGGGCGCGCTCGAGGTCGCCGGCGCTCGCGGTCTCGAAAAGCTCGATGCAGCTGGCCGGCACCGCGTTCGGGTAGCCGGAGATCCAGCCGACCGCGCCGGCGAGCGCCAGCTCGAGCACCACGTCGTCGGTGCCGACGAGCACGTCCAGCTCGGGGGCCAGCTCCTTCGTCTCCCAGTAGCGGCGCACGTCCCCGGAGAACTCCTTGACCGCGCGGACGAGACCCTCCTCGTGGAGGCGCGCGAGCATCGAGGGCACCAGGTCCACCTTGGTGTCCAGCGGGTTGTTGTACCCCAGGATCGGCAGGCCGACCCGGGCCACCTCGCGGTAGTGGGCGAGCACGGCGCGATCGTCGGCGCGGAAGGTGTTGGGCGGCAGGAGCATCACGGCCGGGGCGCCGGCCTGCGCAGCCTGCTCGGTCCAGCGGCACGCCTCCATGGACCCGTAGGCGGCGACGCCGGGGATCACGCTGAACCCCTCGGGAGCGGCCTCGATCGCGGTGGTGACGACGTCGCCGCGCTCGGCGTCGGTCAGCGTCTGGTATTCCCCGAGGGATCCGTTGGGGGTGATGCCGTCGCAGCCGCTCTCGGCGAGCCAGCGCACGTGGTCCGCGAAGCCGTCGAGGTCGACAGAGAGGTCGTCGTGCAGCTGCAGCGCGGTGGCCACGAGGACCCCGTGCCAGGGCTGGGTGCGGGGGATGGCGCTCATGTCGGGGTGCTCCTCGGGTCGTGGTGGGGGGTGTCGTGGTGGGGGGTGGTGTCCGTCGTGGCGCCGGTCGGCGCCGGCGCACCGGAGCAGGCCAGCAGGCCCATCGGCACCGGGGCGGCGAAGGGTCGGCTGCCCATGGCGGCGAGGTCGTCCGCGGCCAGCGGCCGCCCGCACGCCCGTGCGGTGAGGTCGGAGACGGCGTAGCCGCACACGCGCCCCTGGCACCACCCCATCCCGGTCCGGGTGAGCAGCTTCACGCTGCGGGCGCTCGTCGCCCCGAGGTCGGTGAGGGCGTGCTGTGCGGCTGCGCAGGACACCTCCTCGCAGCGGCACAGGGTGGTCGACCCCTCGAGCAGGTCCGGCCAGCGGGCCGGGACGGGGTGCGCGCGGTGCATCGCGGCGGCGAAGGCGCGCAGCCGGATCGCCCGCCGCCGCAGCGCGGCGGTGCGCCGCTCGGTGCTGTGCACGGCCCGCGAGGCGACGCCCGCGTCGCCGGCTGCGCACAGCGCCGCCAGCTCACCCTCGATGACGGCGAGGGCCGAGCCCCCGACCCCGGTGCTCTCGCCGGCGGCGTAGACACCGGGCACGTCGCTGCGCTGTTCCGCGTCGACCGAGACGACCAGGCTGCCGTCGACGTCCAGGTGTGTGGCGCACCCCAGCGCCAGCGGAACCTCCAGCTGCGGGGTGAAACCCCACCCGACGGCCAGCAGGTCGGCGTCGAGAGCGCGGCGGGACCCGGGGACCACGGCTCCCGCCGCGTCCAGGCGCGCCGTCTCCACCCCCTGCAGCGAGGTGCGTCCGACGGCTCGGGTGACCACCCGACGGGTGAGGTATGGGATGCGGTGGCGCGCCATCGCGGTTGCGTGGCGCGCCCCCTCGAGCACCTTCCCCGGTGCGCCCGCGACCGCGCGGGTCGACCTGGCCCAGGCCCGGGGGTCGCCCGCCTCGCAGACCGCGACGACGCGGGCCCCGGCGTCGGCCAGCCCCGTGGCCACGGGCAGCAGGAAGGGTCCGGTGCCGGCGACGACGACCCGCTTCCCGGCGGCGACGTGATGCTCCTTCAGCATGGCCTGGACGCCGCCGGCGGCCATCACGCCCGGCAGGTCCCACCCCGGGAACGGCAGCTGGCGGTCGTAGCCGCCGGTCGCGACCACGAGGCGGCGCCCGGTGATCGTCCGCCCGCGCTGCCCGCCGTCACGCTCCGCAGCGCCCTCCATGACGTGCAGCGCGACGCCGTCGTCGCGGATCTCGACCCACCACGCCGTCGTCGAGGCCAGGTACGTCACGGCTCCGGCGGCGACGTGATCGCGCAGGCGCCGCTGCAGCGCGGTGAACTGGTCGGGACGTCGGGCGGAGCGGTGAGGGCGGGGCGCCCCGTCCACCTCCGGCATCGAGGCGTTGTCCCCGCTGTTCCGCCAGTACTGCCCGCCGGGGCGGGCGCCCGCGTCGACCACCGCGACGCGCAGGTGGTGGTCCGCCGCGGTGGTGGCGGCGGCCAGGCCCGCTGGTCCGGCCCCGAGGACCACCACGTCATAGGGCGCCACGGCGTCGTCAGGTCCGCTCATGCCCCACCCCTTCCTGGGTGCTGACCACCAGGCCGTCGCGAGCGGGCAGCAGGCACGCCCGCTGGTTGGGCACCCCGTCGGCAGTGACGAGGCAGTCGAAGCACACGCCGATGCCGCAGAACAGGCCTCTCGGGCGTCCGCCGCGCCGCGTGCTGCGCCAGCTCCGGACCCCGGCCTCGGTGAGCGCGGAGCCGACGGTGGACCCGGCGCGCGCGGGGACGGGCCGCCCGTCCAGCAGGATCTCCCCGCGGTCCGGCCGCGGCGCGCCGGGAGCGGGGCTCACGTCGCCACCCGGGCCGGGATGGCCGGCTCGACCCCGGACTCCCGCCCCACCCCGCCCCGGTGCGCGGCCGCCTCGCCGGCCTCCTCCGCCTCGTCGAAGCGCTCGGGACGGAAGGGGTGCACGTCGAGGCCGGTCGCCTGACCGGTCAGCGCGCGGGCGAGCAGCCGACCGGTGCCGGCGGCGAGCCCCACGCCGGCCCCCTCGTGGCCGCAGGCGTGCCACAGCCCGGGAGCGCGCGGGTCGGGGCCGATCACGGGCAGGTGGTCGGGGCAGTAGGGGCGGAACCCCACGTAGGGCCGCATCGCCCGCACCTGCGCCAACGCCGGGAAGAGCGCGATCGCGCCGGCGGCCAGCTGAGCCAGCACCGGCAGCGACGGCGTCCTGTCGAACCCGACGCGCTCGCGGCTGGAGCCGATGAGCACCGTCCCGCTGTCGGTGCCCTCGACCACCGGGGACGTCTGCAGGTCCGCGTCGCTGCTCGAGACGTTGGCGACGTAGTCCGCGCCGTAGACCTTGTGGCGGACCATCGGCGGCAGTGGCTCGGTCACGAGCACGAAGCCCCGTCGCGGCATCACCGGCAGGGCGACGCCCGCGAGCCGGGCGACGTCCCCGCCCCACGTGCCGGCGGCGTTGACCACCGCACGCGCGCGCACGTCGCCCCGGTCGGTCGTCACGGCCGTGATCTCACCGTGGGAGCGGCGGAACCCGGTGACCATCGTCTCGGGGAGCACGCGGGCGCCACGGCGGCGGGCCTCGGCCAGCATCACGGCGGCGGCGAGCATCGGCTGGACCTGGGCGTCCTGCGGGTACAGGGCGCCGCCGCACAGGTCGGGGGCGAGGTGGGGCTCCAGGTCGAGCAGGCCGTCCGCCGGCACGTCCACCACCTCGACGCCGTGAGCGTGCTGCTCGCCGGAGAACCGGCGCAGGTTGGCCAGCGTGGCGCCGTCGCGGGTGACGACGAGCCCGCCCTTGGGCTCGAGCTCGAAGCCGCCGACCTCGCCGGTGACGTCCTGCCACGCGCGGCGAGAGAGCAGGGCCAGGTCCAGCTCGGGCCCCGGTTCCTTGTCCGAGACGAGGATGTTGCCCTCACCGCGCCCCGTGGTGCCGGCGGCGACCGCCCCGCGGTCCACGACGACGACGGACAGGCCCTCCAGCGCGGCAAAGAAGGCGCAGGCAGCCCCGACCACCCCGGCGCCGACGACGACCACGTCGGCGGCTGCGCCCCCCTGCGTCATCTCAGTAGAATGTCACACAGCATGACAGGTGCCAAGGGCCTCACCGTCATCGGCGTCGGACCTGGTGGCGGCCCAGATGCCGCGGACGTGCGCGAGGTGGCGCCGCATTACGGCCTCGGCCGCGGAGCGGTCGCGCTGCTCGAGGGCGTCGAGGATGAGGTGGTGCTCGCGCGCGACCTCCATCGCCCGTTCCTCCTCGGCCAGCGCGTGCAGCCCGTGCAGGCGCGAGCGGAACCTGAGGTCCCGGACGAGCTCGACCAGGCGTCGGTTCCCGGCCCACCCGAGGATGGTGAGGTGGAACCTGAGGTCGACGTCGACGTAGCGGATGAGGTCTCGCTCGCGCCAGGCCTCGACGATCTCTTCCGCGACAGGACGCATGGACGCCAGCTGCTCGGTGGTCGCGGTCGTGGCGAGGCCTCCGATCGTCGGCACCTCCAGCAGGGCGCGGACCTCCGTGATGTCGTCGAGCTCCGTGTCGGAGAGCTCGGTCACGCGGAACCCCTTGTTGCGCACCGGCTCGACGAGCCCCTGCTGGACGAGGTCGATCATCGCCTCGCGGACCGGTGTCGCCGAGACGCCGAGCTGCTGCGCCAGCGCCGGCGCCGAGTACACGATGCCGGGGAGGAGCTCGCCGGCCACGAGCGCCGCGCGCAAGGCTCCGCTGACGCGCTCCCGCAGGCTGGTCGACCCGTCGAGAGGGCTGAGCTGCGGGCCCGCACCTGGCCGTCGGTCCGCGCGCTCGATCGTCATCGTGCTCGTCTCTCCCGCCTCATCGCAGGGCGAACCCGGTCCCGAGCTCGTCCTCCGGGGCGAGGGTAAAGGAGTGCTCACCGGTCAGGTGCGCGGTGCCCGTGACCTCGGTGGCGACCTCGTCGGCTCCTGCCACCCGCGAGCGGCCGACCACCCGGGCGCGGAACCGCGTGCCGATGATGGACAGGTGCTCCAGCTCCTGGCCGTCGGCGAGCTCGCCCGCGTCGTGCAGGAGCGCCAGCCGGGCGGAGGTCCCCGAGCCGCACGGGGAGCGGTCGACCTGGCCGTCCGCGAAGATCGTCACGTTCCTCTGCGTCAGAGCCGGCTGCTCGCCGCTGCGGTCCGCGGTGCGGCCGGGCACCTCGTGCTGCCAGACGACGGTCCCGTACAGACCCGACAGCCGCGGGTCCTCCGGGTGCTCGGTGGCGGGATGGCCGGCGAGCGAGG
>JARIBR010000077.1 GCA_029258695.1 Quadrisphaera sp. | reverse complement strand
GCCCCGGCGTCCTCCAGCGCGGCCACCGCTGCGGGTCCGACGGCGGCGACCTCGTGCTCTTGCGGACCGTCGTCGAAGAACAGCACCGGGAGGAGGATGGCCGCGGCGATGATGGCGAGGGTGACGGCCGTGCTGATGAGGAACCCCTTGTCGCGCAGCTTCACGGCGATCTCCCGCGCCGCTACCAGGCGGGCGGCCGGCAGGGTGCTCAGCGCCGGGCGCCGTGACGCCTCCGCGGGAGCGTCTCGACGGACCGCCTCTTCGCTCCGGAGGTGCTCTCGGGCTCCACGGGTGGTCTGGGCGCTCATGCGATGGCCTCTCGGTAGATCTCGGCGAGGGTGGGGATGACGCGGCGCAGCTCGCGGACCGGGCCGCGGGCGAGGGCGGCGCGCAGGAGGTCCTGGTCGTCACCGCCGGAGCGCAGCTCGACGAGGGCGCTCGGGCCGTCGACGTCGAGCACCCGCAGGCCCGGCAGGGAGCCCGAGGCGGCGAGCTCGCGCAGGAACCCGGCGTCGGGCTCGACGACGATGCGGTAGCGGTGGCCGGCGGAGCGCTCGCGCAGGTCGTCCGCGCTGCCGGCGGCGACGACCCGTCCGGCGTCGAGGATGACGACGTCGTCGCACAGCGACTCCACGAGCTCGAGCTGGTGGCTGGAGAAGAGCACCGGCACCCCGGCCGCGGCCCGCTCGCGCAGGAGCACGGCGAGGGTGTCGACGGCGACGGGGTCCAGGCCGCTGAAGGGCTCGTCGAGGAGCAGGAGCACCGGGTCGTGGATGAGCGCCGCCGCCACCTGGACGCGCTGCTGGTTGCCCAGCGACAGCGAGTCCAGGCGGTCCCCGCTGCGCTCGGTGAGGCCGACGCGCTCCAGCAGCGACGTCGCGGCGTCGCGGGCGCCGGCCCGGGTGAGCCCGTAGAGCTGGCCGAGGAAGACCAGCTGGGCGAGCACCGGCATCTTGGGGTAGAGCCCGCGCTCCTCGGGCATGTAGCCGAAGGACTGGCGGGCGGCGAGGTCGATGGGGGCGCCGGCGAAGCGCACCTGACCGGCGTCCGGCGTGGCGATGCCCAGCACGGTGCGCATGGTCGTGGTCTTCCCGGCGCCGTTGGCCCCGACGAAGCCCGTCAGGCGCCCGGGGGAGACGGTGAAGGACACGTCGTCCAGCGCCGTGACCTCGCCGAAGCGACGGGTGATGCCGTCGAGCTCGAGCACCGAGCCGAGCCGGCTGCTCGTGGGGGGCCGCGTGGCCGTGGTCGTCATGGGACGACGGTAGGGAGCACGCAGCGCTCACCGCGTCCGCCGCGAGGCTGATCGTCGGCCTCACCCGCGAGGAGGAGACCCACGGCCGCGGGCTCACCCGCCGGGCTGGACGAGCCCGCTCTGGTAGGCGTGCACCACCGCCTGCACCCGATCGCGCAGCCCCAGCTTGGCCAGGACCCTGGAGACGTGGGTCTTGACCGTCGCCTCGCCGAGGACGAGGTGGCGGGCGATCTCGGCGTTGGACTCCCCGTGGGCCAGGCGCACCAGCACCTCGCGCTCGCGCTCGGTCAGGGCGTCGTGCAGGTCCGCTCGCGCGGCCCGTGCGGGGCGGGCGGCGAAGGAGGCGATGACGCGCGCGGTGACGGCCGGGGCGAGCAGCGCCTGGCCGCCGGCGACGACGCGGACGGCGGCCACGAGCTCCTCCGGCTCGGCGTTCTTGAGCAGGAAGCCGCTCGCCCCGGCCTCCAGGGCGGCGAAGAGGTAGTCGTCGCGGTCGAAGGTGGTGAGCACCACCACCTTCGCGGCGGTGGCGGCGAGCACCGCGCGGGTGGCGGTGATGCCGTCGGTCCCGGGCATCTGCACGTCCATGAGCACCACGTCGGGGGCCAGGGTGAGCGCCGCCTCGAGGGCGGCGTCGCCGTCGCCGGCCTCGCCGACCACCTCGAGGTCCGGCTCGAGCGCGAGGATCATCGCGAACCCGGCGCGCAGCAGGGGCTGGTCGTCGACGAGGAGGACGCGGGTGGGCGCGCTCACCGCTCGTCCACGGCGTCCCGCACCGGGAAGCGCGCGCGGACGCGGAACCCGCCCTGCGGGCGCGGGCCGGCGTCCAGCAGGCCGTCGTGCAGGGCCACGCGCTCGGCCATGCCGACCAGACCCACCCCACCGGCGCCTCGCGCGGCCGGTGGGTCGCCGCGCTCGCCGGCGTCGGGGATGCTCGGGGCGGCGCCGCGACCGTCGTCGACCACCTCGACCTCCACCGCGCCGGGCAGGTGGCGCAGCCTCACGCTCACGGTGCGCGCGCCGGCGTGGCGCACGACGGTGGTGAGGGCCTCCTGGACCACGCGGTAGGCGCTGACGCCGACCGCGGCGGGCACGGGCCCAGGTTTGCCGACCTCCTCGTAGTCGGCGGCCGCGCCGGTCGCGCGCACCCGCTCGACGAGCGCGGGGATCGCGCCGAGCACCGGCGCGGGGGGCTCGGGCGTCGGCGCGCCGACGTCGGAGGACCCACCGTCGGAGGACCTGCCGTCGCGCGGCGGGCCGTCGGGGCCGGCGTCGTCGTCGCGCAGCACCCCGACGAGCTGGTGCATCTCGGCCACCGCGGTGCGCCCCGCGTCCTCGACGGAGCGCAGCGCGCTGCGGGCGGCGCCGGCGTCGGTGTCCATGACGCGGCGGGCCGCGCCGGCCTGCACCCCCATCACCGAGACGTGGGAGGCGACGACGTCGTGCAGCTCGCGGGCGATGCGCACCCGCTCGGCGAGGACGGCGCGCCGGGCGTTCTCGTCCCGGGAGCGGCGCAGCGCCTCGTTGGTCGCCGCCAGCTCGTCCTGCTGCCTCCGGGCGCGCCACGCGAGGTTTCCGAAGACCCAGACGGCGGCGAAGTAGACGGCGTTGTAGGCGATGCTCAGCAGCACCGCCGCGGTGCGCGGGGGCAGCAGGCCGACGGGCGAGGAGCCCTCCGGTGCCTCCGACGGCGCCGTGACCTCGGACCAGGCGGTCAGCGACAGCGAGATCCCCAGCCACGAGAACATCGCGACCACCACGACGGCGCGGGCCACCGTCGCCAGGCGCCGGTCCGCGCACCGGGCGCCGACGGTGTAGAGCGCCAGGTAGAGCGTGATCGAGGTGACGTAGGGCTCGAAGACCCCGCGGGCCTGCTGGGCGATGAACAGCGCCCCGACGACCACGAGCACCGTGACGGGCCACCGCCGCCGCAGCGCCAGCGGCAGGGCCAGCGCCACGACCCACGCGACCTGCTCCGGCGTGGTCGGGGCCCAGGACGGCTGGGGGACGCCGGCGTCGCGGACGACGACGAGGCTGAGCACCCCGGCAGCGGCGAGGACGAGCGCCACGGCCACGTCGACGCGCTGCTGGCGACCGGTCATCACGCTCTGCTCGTCGGCGGGGTCGCTCACCTGCGCATCGTGCCCGACGAGCGCCGTCGGTCAGCCGCGCGTCAGCCGCGCGTCGGCAGCGCGATCGTCTGGCCGCGGTCGACGAGCGAGAGGCGGTCCGCGAGGCCACGTCGCGCCAGCGCGTCGACGAACTCCTCGCGCGGGCTGGCGAAGACCCCGTAGTCGTCGGTGTGCACCGGGACGACCGTGCGCGGTCCCACCCGCTCGACGGCCTCCGCGCCGCCCTCGCCGTCCAGGGTGACCAGCGGTCCCCACGGCAGACCGGCGGGCAGACGCGTGCCGCCGAGGTGGAGGACGCCGGCGTCGATGTCGGGCCACCGCTGCGCGATCTGGTCGAGGCCGAAGAACAGCATCGTGTCCCCGCTGAGCCACAGCCGGGTCTGGAGCCGGCCGCCCACCTCGACGTCCAGGACGTGCCCGTTGACCGTGGGGAGCAGCGTGCCCAGGACACCGCCGGCGTGCCGGGCGGGGACCGCGGTGATCGTGAGGGTGGCGTCGTCGCGGTGGACGGTGCGGGTGGCCCACCGGGACAGGCCCTGTGCCCGGTCGAAGCCCTGCCGGCGCAGCTTCTTCGCGGCCTCGTGGGTGGTGACGACGGGCACGCCGCGGTCCAGGCCGCGACGTGCGCGTCGGTCCCAGTGGTCGCCGTGGACGTGGGAGAGGACGACGACGTCGAGGTCGGGCACGTCGTCCACGCCGATCGCCGGCTCCGTGAGGCGCGTCGAGACCAGCCCGTACCCCAGGTACGCCCGCTCCCCGGCGTGGAGGAAGTTCGGGTCGGTGAGGATCGTGAACCCGCCCGCGCGGATGATCGTGGTGGCGGTGCCGACGAAGAACAGTGATGGCTCCATGACCGTGACCTACCCCGGGACGGGGCGGATACGCAGCCCAGGACCGGCGAGGTCCGGCGGGGTGGGGCGGGGTCAGGCCCGGAGCATCGCCACCCGCGGCCAGCGCGCCAGCCCGGCGGCCACCTCGCGCTCCACCACGGCGCGCAGCCCGGGCCCCCAGGCGGGCGCGGCCAGGTCCGCGAACCCGAGCCGCCGGTAGTACGGGGCGTTCCAGGGCACGTCGACGAAGGTGGTCAGCGTCAGCGCGCCCGAGGCGTGAGCGCGCGACCACTCCTGGGCGGCGTCGAGCAGGGCGACTCCCAGCGCGCGCCCGCGCAGCGCCGGGTGGACGCTCACCTGCTCGACGTGCCCCCCGCCGTCGACGACGTGCAGCAGCAGGTAGCCCACCGGGCGGTCGTCGCCGTCGGCGGCCACCCACGCCCGCCCGCCCCGCTGGAACGGGGTCATCACGGCGACGGGGATCGGGTCGTCGTCGGCGATGGTGGCCATGCCGACGCCGCGGAACGCCTCCCCGGCAGCGCGCTCGACGCCGAGCAGGAGCGGGAGGTCCTCGGGGGTCGCCGGCCGGATCACCACCCCATGATGGCTCGCGGTGGCCGCCCGTGCCGCCGCACGTCTCGACTAGGATCACCCCACCAGGCCCTCCCGCCGCTGCGCCGCGGCCACGCGTCAGACGTCGTGCCCACGACGGTCGGAGGCGGGGGCGCCCTTCGCGCCGACGAGAGGTGGAGCACCACGATGAGCACCGACAGCCCCGCAGCAGACCCGCGCCGCAGCGCCGAGCTCGAGGTCGGGGACGCGACCTACCGCTACCACTCCATCACCGGGGACGGCCTGGAGGGCGCGGCGAACCTGCCCTTCAGCCTCAAGGTGCTGCTCGAGGACCTCATCCGCACCCAGGACGGGGCCAACACCACCGAGGAGCACATCCGCGCGGTCGCCGACTGGGACCCGAGCGCGGAGCCCTCCGTCGAGATCCAGTACACGCCGGCACGCGTGGTGATGCAGGACTTCACCGGCGTGCCCTGCATCGTCGACCTCGCCACCATGCGCGAGGCCATCACCGACCTCGGCGGCGACGCCACCAAGGTCAACCCCCTCGCTCCCGCCGAGCTGGTCATCGACCACTCCGTCATCGTCGACGTGGCCGGCACCCCCGACGCGTTCGAGCGCAACGTCGAGCGGGAGTACGAGCGCAACGGCGAGCGCTACCAGTTCCTGCGCTGGGGCCAGGGTGCGTTCGACGACTTCAAAGTCGTCCCGCCCGGCACCGGCATCGTCCACCAGGTGAACATCGAGCACCTGGCCCGCGTGGTCGTCGAGCGTGACGGCGTCGTCTACCCCGACACCTGCGTGGGCACCGACTCCCACACCACGATGGTCAACGGCCTCGGCGTGCTCGGGTGGGGCGTCGGCGGCATCGAGGCCGAGGCGGCCATGCTCGGCCAGCCCG
>JARIBR010000074.1 GCA_029258695.1 Quadrisphaera sp. | reverse complement strand
AGGTGGTCTTCCTCGACGA
The DNA here is from genome assembly GCA_029258695.1 of Quadrisphaera sp. The sequence continues at coordinate 6,605 of JARIBR010000074.1, read as the reverse complement.
GGCGGAGGGCCGCTGGGTCGAGGAGCTGGGCGGCATGAACGTCTTCTTCGTCCACGCCGACGGCACCCTGGTCACCCCGGCGCTGACCGGCACGATCCTCGAGGGCGTGACCCGCCGCTCGGTGCTCGAGCTCGCCCGTGAGCAGGGCCTCACCCCGGTGGAGCGCAAGGTCGACATCGCGGAGTGGACCGACGGCGTGGCCTCGGGTGAGATCACCGAGGTCTTCGCCTGCGGTACGGCGGCGGCCATCACGCCGATCGGCCAGCTCGTCGACGGCGACACCGTCCACGAGACACCCGGCCCCCTGACCGGCCCGGACAGCGTGGCCGGGCGCATCCGCTCGACCCTGCTGGACATCCAGTACGGCCGGGTCGAGGACACCCGCGGCTGGACGCACCGGCTCGTCTGAACCCTCCGGACCACCCACCCGCCCCAGCGCAGGAGCCCGCGATGACCTTCGACGTCTACGACACCACGCTGCGCGACGGCGCGCAGCAGGAAGGTCTGTCGCTCTCCGTCGACGACAAGATGCACATCGCCACGCTGCTCGCCGAGCTCGGCGTGGACTACGTCGAGGGCGGGTGGCCCGGCGCCAACCCGAAGGACACCGCCTTCTTCGCGCGGGCCCGCGCGGAGCTCGACCTCGGGGCCACGACGCTCGTCGCGTTCGGCGCCACGCGCCGGGCGGGGGGCAGCGCCGCGCAGGACCCGCAGGTCCGCGCCCTGCTCGACGCGGGGACGAGCGCGGTGACGATCGTCGCCAAGAGCCACGCCCGCCACGTCGAGCTGGCGCTGCGGACGACGCCGGAGGAGAACCTCGCGATGGTCTCCGACACCGTCGCCCACCTCGTCGCCCAGGGCCGCCGCGTCTTCCTCGACGCCGAGCACTTCTTCGACGGCTGGTTCGCCACGCCCGGCTACGGGCTGGCGGTGCTCGACGCCGCGGCCGACGCCGGCGCCGAGGCGGTGGTGCTGTGCGACACCAACGGCGGGATGCTGCCGCACCAGGTGGGTGAGGTCACCGCCGCGGTGGTCGCGCACGCTGCCGAGCGCGGTGCCGGTGGTGTGCGGGTGGGCGCGCACATGCACGACGACACCGGCTGCGCGGTCGCCAACAGCCTCGCGGCGGTCCGCGCCGGTGCCTCCCACGTCCAGGGGTGCGTCAACGGTTACGGCGAGCGCACCGGCAACGCCGACCTCGTCACCGTGGTCGCCGACCTCGTGCTGAAGATGGGCGTGCCGGTCCTGCCCCGTGAGCGCCTCGCCGAGGCCACCCGCATCGCCCACCAGGTCAGCGACGCCACGAACGTCGCGCCGTTCAGCAAGGCCCCGTACGTGGGGGCCAGCGCGTTCGCCCACAAGGCCGGGCTGCACGCCTCCGCGATCCGGGTGGACCCGGACCTCTACCAGCACACCGACCCCGCGCTGGTGGGCAACGACATGCGGATGCTCGTCTCCGACATGGCGGGGCGCGCGTCCGTCGAGCTGAAGGGCCGCGAGCTCGGCTTCGACCTCGCCGGCGACGACGCGACGCTCACCCGCGTGGTCACGCGCGTCAAGGCCCTCGAGCAGGCCGGGTGGACGTTCGAGGCCGCCGACGCATCCTTCGCGCTGCTGCTGCACGAGGAGGTCGGCGGGGGGCGCCCGGCCTACTTCGAGGTGGAGAGCTGGCGGGCGTTCATCGAGCACCGGTCCGTCACCGCCGGGATCGACCCGGCGCCCACGTCCGAGGCCACGGTGAAGCTCATGGCCGGCGGGGCCCGCGTGGTCTCGACGGGGGAGGGGAACGGGCCGGTCAACGCCCTGGACGCGGCCCTGCGCGGGGCGCTGCTGCCCGCGTACCCGGAGCTGAAGAGCCTCGAGCTCACCGACTACCGCGTGCGCATCCTCGACTCCAGCCACGGCACCGACGCCATCACGCGCGTGCTCATCGACACCACCGACGGCGTGCACACCTGGACGACGGTGGGCGTCGCGCCCAACCTCGTCGAGGCCTCGTGGCAGGCGCTGGTGGACGGGATCACCTACGGGCTGCTGCTGGCGGGCGTCGCCCAGCGGTGATCGAGGAAGCGTTACCCTGGCGGAGATGGCCACCTATGTGACGACCAACCCTGCCACCGGCACCACCGAGCGCGAGTTCGACGAGCTCAGCGACGACTCCGTCGGCGACGTCCTCGACCGGTCCACCAGCGGCTTCGGCACCTGGCGGGCCACCCCGATCGACGAGCGATCGGGCCTCCTGGTCCGCATCGCGGACGCCTACGAGGCCCGCGCCGACGAGCTGGCCACGCTGATCGCCACCGAGATGGGCAAGCCGGTGAAGGAGGCCGCCGGTGAGGTGCAGCTCGCCGCCGACATCTACCGCTGGTACGCCGAGCACGGGCCGGAGCTCCTGGCGCAGGACGAGCTCGACCCCCAGGGGGCTCTCGAGTCCGTCGTCGAGACCGAGCCGGTCGGCCCCCTGGTCGGGGTCATGCCCTGGAACTTCCCGTACTACCAGGTGGCTCGCTTCGTCGCGCCGAACCTCATGGTGGGCAACTCCATCATCTTGAAGCACGCCCCCATCTGCGCGGCCTCGGCCGAGGTGATGGCGCAGATCGTCCACGACGCCGGCGTTCCGCAGGACGTCTACCTCAACGTGTTCGCGAGCAACGACCAGATCGCCGAGATGATCGCCGACCCGCGGGTCCGTGGGGTCTCGCTGACCGGCAGCGAGCGCGCAGGGGCGGCGGTGGCCGAGGTCGCCGGCAAGAACCTCAAGAAGGCCGTGCTCGAGCTCGGTGGCTCCGACGCCCTCATCGCCCTCGACGACGGCGACCTCGAGCGGACCGCCAAGATCGCGGCGAAGGCGCGGCTGTCCAACGCCGGGCAGGCGTGCAACTCACCCAAGCGCATGATCGTCGCCAACGACCAGCTCGACGACTTCGTCTCGACGGTCGTCTCGGTGTTCGAGTCCACCCGGGTCGGGGACCCCACCGACCCGAGCACCCAGGTCGGTCCGCTGTCCTCGGTCACGGCCCGCGACACCGTGGTGGAGCAGGTCCAGCGTGCGGTCGCGCAGGGCGCCACCCTGCACACCGGCGGTGACGCGGTCGACGGCGACGGCGCGTTCATGCGTCCGGCCGTGCTCACCGGCGTCACCCCCGACATGGACGCCTACTCGGAGGAGATCTTCGGTCCCGTGGCCGTCGTCTACGGCGTCGACTCCACGGACGAGGCCGTAGAGCTCGCCAACGACGTGAGCTTCGGGCTCAGCGGGTCCGTGTGGGGCACCGACATCGACCGGGCCCAGGAGATCGCCGACCGCCTCGAGGTGGGCATGGCTTACGTCAACGAGCACGGCACCACGCTGCCGGGCCTGCCGTTCGGTGGGGTGAAGCGCTCCGGCTTCGGCCGCGAGCTCGGCCGCTGGGGCATGGGCGAGTTCGTCAACACCCGGCTGCGCCGCACCTCCAAGGCCAAGAGCTGACCTCACGACGCTGAGCCCGCTGGCCGCCGCGCGGGGTCGTCGCGGCGCGGCGGCTCCGCGCAGCACGCGGGATCCTGGCGCTCGGTGCGCTCGGTGCGCTTGGTGCGCTCGGTGCGCTCGGTGCGCAGAGGAGGCGGTCCGGCTCAGGCCACGGCGTCCAGGGCCACGCAGAAGGCGATGAGCAGCACGACGACGCCGACGACGCGCCAGGTCAGCGGTGGGCGGCGGCGGCGGCGCACCACCGCGCCGGCCAGCACCGGCAGGGCGAGGATCGAGGCGGTGACCAGCGCCATGGCCACGCCGATGGCGGGCTGCGGCGGTGTGCACGAGATGGCGCAGCCGGTGAAGGACGTCCAGGAGAACAGCGCCGCGAGGGCGGCGGGGCCGAGCAGGACGATCAGCAGCAGCAGCCCCACGGCCCACGCGAGCAGCCTCGGGCGCGGACTTCGCGCGCCGGCCGACCGAGCGCTGCTGCGCGAGGTGTCGTCCCGCACGCTCACCGGGGCGGCTCGCCCTCGGCGAGGGTGCGCTCGGCGATCTCCCGCAGCGGCCCCTGCACCACGCTGTCGGGCAGGACCGCGCGGTGCTCGCCCAGCTCGAGGGTCCAGGTGACGCCGTCCCGCCCGGGGGACGGGCCGTCCCCGGCCGGGGGCGTGGGCAGGGGCACCGCCTCGGCCGCCGCGTCGCGCCACCAGCCGGCGTCCGGCGCCGCGTCGACGTCCATCTCGGCGCGGCGCGTCAGTCCGGCGAAGCCGCCGCTGCGGCTGACCACGATGCGCACGCGCACCTCCTCGCTCAGGGCCTGATCGCCGGCCTGCCCGTGCTCGCTACGGCTCGCACGCTCACGGTCGGCCACCGGCCGCGCGAGGGTGCGCGACGACGTCCAGTGTGCTCGCTCCCTCACCTGTTCGTCGCCGGCGTCACCCCGACGGCGTCCCAACCGGCCCGGACCGCGTCCACCTCGGCGCTCCCGGCACCGAAGCGGGCGGTGGCAGCGGCCGACGTCACCGCGGCGAAGGTGGCGAAGTCCGCGTCGGACCTCAGCTCGCGACTGGTCAGCGTGTCGTACCAGATGCGGCCCGCACGCTCCCAGCTGGCGCCGCCCAGGGCCGTGGCCACGAGGTAGAAGGCCCGGTTCGGGATGCCCGAGTTGAGGTGCACCCCGCCGTTGTCCTCGCTCGTCTCCACGTAGTCGTCCAGGTGCGCGGGCTGGGGGTCCTTGCCGAGCAGCGGGTCGTCGAAGGCGGTGCCCGGGGCCTTCATCGAGCGCAGCGCCTGCCCGCGGACGGTCGGCGTGAAGAGGCCCTCACCGATGAGCCACGAGGCCTCCTCGCTGCTCTGGCCCCGGCTGAGCTGCTCGACCATCGCCCCGAAGGCGTCGGAGACGTGCTCGTTCAGGGCGCCGGACTGTCCCTCGTAGGTGAGGTCGGCGGTGTACTGGACGACGCCGTGGGTCAGCTCGTGGCCGATGACGGACACCGACGCGGTGAAGCGTCCGAACACCCGCCCGTCCCCGTCGCCGAAGACCATCTGCACGCCGTCCCAGAAGGCGTTGTCGTAGGCGCGCCCGTAGTGGACCGTGGCGAGCAGGGGGCGCCCCGCGCCGTCGAGGGACTCGCGGTCGAAGACACGCAGGTACAGGTCGTAGGTGTCACCGAGGCCGGCGTAGGCCTCGTCGGTGGCCACGTCGCGCGTCGGCGGCTCGCCCTCGCGGCGGACGGTGGCGCCCGGCAGGAGCATCTGCCCGTCCGCGTCCGAGATGGTGCGCTGGGCACCCGGCTCGATCGGTCCGAGGTCGAGGTGGGCCCGCTCGCGGCGGGCGGCCCGCAGGGCGGCGTCGGTCTCGAGGGTGTTCGTCGCCGCGCTGCCGAGCATGCCGCTGCGCTCCGGCTCGGCTTCGGCCAGGCGCGTCAGCAGGTACGGGGGGACGACGGAGCAGCGGGGCCTCATGCGCCGTCAGGGTGCCACCGATCACCGACAGCGATCAATGTCTCGCACCGCACGTCACGCCGTCCTCAGGCGGTCAGCCGACGAGCAGCCCCCGCAGGGACGCCGCCTGACCGAGGTGCTGGTGGCAGTCCGCGGCGACGCTGACCAGTCTCACGGCCAGCGTGACCGGCGGGTCGTAGGAGGGGTCGACCACCGCGTCGAGGTCCTCGTCGCCGAAGGTGGCCGGGACCTGCGCCACCCGGTCGGCCACCTCGGCGTGGTAGCCGGTCAGCAGGTCCGCCGGGGCACGGACGGCGTCGACCTGCGCGGAGCTGTGCCCGTACCCCATGTCCCCCGCCGCCAGGTCGAGCGCGAACTGCTCGGCCCACCCCCGCCCCGTCCACACCTGCTCGCCGAGGTCGGGGCCCGCGACCTGGGACAGGGAGACGTCCTGGAGCCTGGCGCTGTGCCACACCAGCCAGGCGATCGAGTTCCCCGGGTCCCCGTGGCCGGTCAGGCTGGCGGGCCGGTGGGCGAGGTCCGCCTCGCTGAGCCCGCCCGCCACCTCGGGCGCCAGCTCGGCGACGCGGCCGTAGAGGTCGGTGAGGATGCCGCGAGTGTCCATGGCGACAGGCTGGCACGCGTGCGGGGCGGTGTCGCACGCGCTCGTTACGGTGGCGTCGTGCGCATCGCGAGGGTCACCACCGGGGACGACCCCCGTTTCGGCCTGGTCGAGGGTGAGCCCGGCGAGGAGGTGCTGCACGTGGTCGCCGGGGACCCGCTGTACGCCCCGCTGCAGCCCACGGGCGCGACGGTCCCCCTGGTGGAGGCCCGTCTGCTGGCGCCGGTCATCCCCCGGAGCAAGGTGGTCGGGATCGGCAAGAACTACGCCGACCACGCCGCCGAGATGGGCGGTGAGGTGCCCTCGCGCCCGCTGATGTTCCTCACGCCCAACACCGCCGTGGTGGGCCCCGGCGAGCCCGTGGTGCTGCCCGCCGGCTCGGGGCAGGTGGACTACGAGGGCGAGCTGGCGGTGGTCATCGGCCGGGTCTGCAAGGACGTGCCGCGGGAACGGGCGAGCGAGGTGATCCTCGGGTACACCTGCGCGAACGACGTGACCGCCCGCGACTGGCAGCGCGGCGACGGGCAGTGGGCGCGCGCCAAGGGCTTCGACACCTCCTGCCCGCTCGGCCCGTGGATCGTCCCC